>RFPK01000056.1 GCA_009926195.1 Synechococcaceae bacterium WB4_1_0192
CGGGCGGACGACCGAGGCCGATGGCGGTCACCGCGCCAACTCAGCCCGGGAGCTGACCCCGCAGCTCGCGCAGGCAGTACTTGCAACCGCCGGTGGTGCAGAGGTGCCGCTCCGGCGTGATCGAAATCCAGCGCACCGGATGTTCGCGGCAGCGGATCCTGACCGGTGTCTTGAAGCTCTTGTAGACGATCTCGCCGTAGTCGTAGCGATCACCGAAGCGGGCCCGCGCCCTGGCCAGGAAGGTGTCCCTGTCGATCGGGTTGCCCATGGCGGTAGATCGGCTGCTCCTCACTGCGGCCGGCGTCGCCGGAGGTTACGCGAGCGCCCTCAGGCTGATGGTGCGCTGCGATGCCACCGGCGGGGCTGCCTAGGGTTGGGGGCGCCCGCCCACAGCCGATGCCGCGCCGCCCGTTCTTCGCTCCGTCAGCGACATCACCAGTGAAGCGATCCGCCCAACCCCTCCGCGGCCTGCCGGCCTGCGCCGCCGCTCTGAAGCGCGGCCTGCTTGGCCTGCTGGCACTGGGCCTGCCGGCCCTGCTGCTGGTCAGCCCCGGTCAACCGGCACTGGCAGCAATGGACTACGCCAAACAGGTGCTGATCGGCCACGACTTCGCCGGCAGCGATCTGCGTGGGGCCACCTTCAACCTCACCAACCTGCGCGAGGCGGATTTCCATGGCGCCGACCTGCGCGGCGCCAGCCTGTTCGGGGCGAAGCTGCAGGACGCGGATCTCTCGGGGAGCGATCTCACCGACGCCACCCTGGATTCGGCGGTGCTCGATGGCACGGATCTGCGCAATGCCGTGCTGGAGAACGCCTTTGCCTTCAACACCCGTTTCAACAACGTGCAGATTGAGGGCGCCGACTTCACCAACGTGCCCTTCCGGGCGGATGTGCTGAAGAGCCTCTGCACCAGCGCCAGCGGCCGCAACCCGGTGACCGGTCGCCCGACCCGCGACACGCTCGAGTGCCCCTGAGCCGGAGACCTTGGCGATGAGTTTCGATGCCCGCAGCCTGGAACGGCTGAAACAGCTGGGCCGCACGCTGCCACAGCCGCTGCCCAAACCGGAGGCGCCGGCCACACCGGCAGCCGATACCGCCTCCGAGCGGCGCCACCGCGTCGAAACGGAAACGGACCCTGAGGCCCTGTTTCGCGAACTGATGCAGGTGAGCCCGGACGGCAGCGTGCCACCGCACCTGATGGAGCGCCTGCGCCAGGCGGAAGCGAGCGATCGGGAGCTGCGGCGCCGGCGGGCGCTGCAGGCCGCGCCACCGACTGCCCCAGACGCCGCTGCAGCAAGCGCACCAGGCGGCGGGCGCAGCGGCCAGGGGCGGGGAACTCGCCAGCCGCAACGCCGCGGCGAGCTGCGGCGGCCGCTGGACAGCGAGACCCAGGAGCTCTACACGGCCTTCCAGCACCTGCTGCTGGAGGACGACGAGGACACCGCCGCCGACTGAGCCCGCGCCAGGCCACGCGGCGACGGATCAGTACAGAGGTACTACAGTCGGCGCTGTGCCGCTGCGGTGCCTGTGGAGCGAGGGTTCACGGCCAACTCCAGTGTCAATCCCGGGTCCCGGCCCGATCCGAGGCCCAGGGTCGCGCTGCGCCCAGGCGCCAGGGTCGTGCTGCGCCCGGGCGCCATGGCCCCCCTGCACGGCGCATGCCCGCCCCTGCGGCTACCGCTGGCCGGCGAGAGCGTGGCTGCTGGCTTTCCCAGCCCCGCGGACGACTACATCGATCGGGGCATCGACCTCAATGAGGCGCTGATCCAGCACCCAAGCAGCACCTTCTTTCTGCGCGTCAGCGGCGATTCGATGATCGGGGCCGGCATCCACGACGGCGACCTGCTGGTGGTGGATCGCAGCCTCGAGGCCCGGCCCGGCCAGATCGTGGTGGCCGTGCTCGATGGCGCCTTCACCCTCAAGCGCCTGGTGCGCCACAACAACCGGCTCCGGCTGGAGGCTGCCAACAGCGCCTACCCGCCCCTGGAGCTGCACCAATGCGGCGATGTGCAGATCTGGGGCGTGGCGATCCATGTGATCCACCCGCTCGGGCGCCATGGCTGACGCCCTGGTGCTGATCGATGCCAACAACTTCTACGCCAGCTGCGAACAGGTGTTCGATCCGGCCCTGCTGGGGCGCCCGCTGGTGGTGCTCTCCAACAACGATGGCTGCGTCGTATCGCGCAGCAGCGAAGCACGCCGGCTCGGCATCGGCATGGGCCGCCCCTACTTCCAGATCGCCGATCAACTCGCCCGCCATGGCGTGGTGGTCCGCAGCTCCAACTACGCCCTCTACGGGGACATGAGCCAGCGGCTGATGAGCAGCCTTGAAGCCTGGCTGACGGAGTTGGAGGTGTACTCGATCGATGAGGCCTTCGGACGGCTGCCCCGTCCCCGCGATGGCGACCTCAGCGCCTGGGCCCGGGAGCTGCGCGTCACGATCCGCCGCAACCTCGGCCTGCCGATCGCCATCCGGACGATCCGGACCGCTGGCTGGCGGCCACACCGGTGGAGGAGATCTGGGGAGTGGGTCCACGGCTGAGCCGCTGGTGCCGCCTGCGCGGCATCACCGATGCCCGCCAGCTGCGCGACATGGCCAGCGCTGAACTGCGGGCCAGGGCCGGTGTGGTGGGGCTGCGGCTGCAGCTGGAACTGCGCGGCATCAGCTGCCTGCAGCTGGCAGAGGCCCCCAGCGCCAAGCGGGAAACCTGCGTGAGTCGCAGCTTCAGCCGCCCGATCAGCGACGAGGTGGAACTGCGCCAGGCAGTGGCCAGCTACGTGGTGCGGGCGGCGGAGAAGCTCCGGCGGCAGCGGCAGCGGGCCGGACAGCTGACGGTGTTCGCCCGCACCAGCCCGTTCGCGACCGGGTTCACCAGCCAGGCCGCCAGCCTTGCCCTGCCCATGGCCAGCCACGACACCGGTGTGCTGCTGCAGGCCGCACTGGCCCTGGTGCCCGTGATCCATCGCCCCCACCGACGCTTCGTCAAGGCCGGCGTGCTGCTGCAGGAGCTGCAGCCGGAAAGCCAGCTGCAACACCACCTGTTCGCACCGCTGCCACCGGAGCAGCAGCAGCGGCGCGAGGCCCTGCTCCGCTGCATCGACGGCCTCAACCGCCGCTACGGCCAGGGCACGGTGCAATGGGCCGCCTGCGGCCTGCGGCCGGCGTGGCAGATGCGACGCGATCAGCTGTCACGGGCGGCGAGCAGCCGTCTGGCGGAGGTGCCCACCGTCTGGGCGCGCTGAAACGCGGGCAGCCTCAGATGGCGCCGTACTTGCGGGTGGCCAGGGCGGTGCAACGGGTCTTGGCCTGATCCAGGCTCTGGCGGCGCGTGAGCATCGCGTCGGCGACGCAGGTGCAGGTGAAATCGACCATGCCGGTGGGCGGGGTCTTGGCCACTTTATCAAACTCCGCCTTCATCGCCTGCGAGCAATGGCTGATGACGATCTGCTCAAGCATGCCGGCCCGCAGTGGAACGGGCGCCAGCAGAGCCGCAGCACCACAGCAGCCAGCCAACAGGGAATGGGCGACAGCGCGGGCGGGGTGGGAGCAGATCATCGAAACGGGACAACAGGCAGGGGAGGGAGGCGAGTCATAGCAACGATGAACAGAATCAGGCGCTGAGGGGTTCAGGCTGTCCATCTGGTTCAGGAGCCTGGGGTGCGCGGCCAACGACGATCTCCTCATAACCGGCGCGGCGCTGCTGATCGAGGTGGGCAATGTGCTTGCGTTCGTTGTAGTAGAGCTGCTGAAAACGCAACGCATCGCTGTTGAGATCCGCAAACATCGCCTCAATGCGGGTCTCCATGTCAAGGCTCGCCGTGGTGGCGGCCGCCGGGGGAAGATCCGCCGAGGCGTTGAACTCCAGCAGGCGGGCGATGCAGCGCTCCAGGGTTTCCAGGCGCTGGCTGCTCCAGGCGCTGAGCAGATGGCGGCAGCGCTTGACGCTGCGCTGACGCTCGAGGGCGGCGGTGGCGCCGCGCAGCTGCAGCAAGGGGTTGGCCAGGGACAGGCGCTGCACATCGCTGGGCTCCAGCAGCGGCGTGAGCCTGGCCAGCAGATCCGGGCTACCGACCGGCGCCTCCGATTCAGCAATCAGCAGCTGATCTCCCAGCAGACGCGGCAGATCCAGATCCGCCAGGGCCTGGCCGGGGTCGGTGCCGCGGCTGATGGCCTCCAGCCGTCCCACACCGAGATTGCCCTCCTCCAGGGCGCTGATGGCAGCCCAGAGCTGGCGGTGATGGGCGATGGCGAAATCATCAAGCTCGCGGCGGCGCAACTCGGCGCGGATGGCGCCGCGGTGGCTGGGGCAATGGAGGTAGAGCCGGAGCAATTCGGCCTCAGCGCGCTCGCGCAGGCCCGCCTCACCGGGCTGCTCCCAGCGCTGGGAGCGACCGTGCCAGCGCTGACCCTTGACCTGCTGGCGAAGATCGTCCTCCAGCTGCAGGGCCAGGCGGGCCTGGCCGCCGCTGAGGCGTTCGGCCACCTGCTGGAGGTAGCGGGAGCGCACGGCACTGGCAGGCAACTTGCCCAGCAGCGCAACCAGGGCACTCACCGCCTGCTGAAACTGATCAGAGCGGGCCAGATCGCGGCCCTCCAGCACCTGATCGATCTGCCAATCGAGCCAGAGGGGCGCCTGATCGAGCAATGAGCGGTACTCGCCGGCACCGTGATCCTTGAGGAACTCATCGGGATCCTTGCCGGCGGGCAGCTGCAGCACCCGCAGCTCCAGCTGACCCTGCAGGGCCAGCTGCTCCACCTCGCCGATCGCCCGCTGGGCGGCGCGCACGCCGGCACCATCGGTGTCGAAGTTGAGGATCAGGCGCTTGCCGTCGCAGCAGCGGCAGAGCTGGGTGATCTGCTGGCTGCTGAGGGCCGTACCCAGGGCCGCCACCGCATTGGTGATGCCAGCGGCATGGAGCGCGATCACATCGAAATAACCCTCGACGACGACGGCACGGTCGTCCTTGCGAATCGCGTTGACGGCCTTGTCGAGGCCGAACAGGTGCTTGCCCTTCTCGAACACCTCCGTTTCCGGGGAGTTGAGGTACTTGGGCTCACCGCCATCAAGGCTGCGGCCACCGAAACCGATGATCCGGCCCTGGCGATCGCTGATCGGCACCATCACCCGATGCCGGAAGCGGTCGTAGACGCCATCCCCCCCCTTGCGTGGCACCACCAGACCGGCCGCGATCAGCAGCTCGGGCGCGACGTGCTCCACCTGCTGCAGATGCTGCAGCAACCCATCCCAGCGCTCCGGGGCATAGCCCAGGCCAAAGGCCTCAATGGTGGTTTCCGAAAGACCGCGGGAGCGCCGCAGGTAATCGAGAGCAGCGCTGCCCTCAGGCGTACGCAGCTGATCGCGGAACCAGCCGGCGGCAAGACGCAGCACCCGATGCAGCTGATCGCGCCGCGAGAGCTGCTGGCGCAGCCGCTCCTGCTGAGGCCCCTCGAGGGTCTCCACCGGCAGCTGGTACTTGCGAGCCAGCTCCAGCACCACATCGCCGAAGCTCTGGCGCTGCAGCTCCATCAGGAACTTGATTGCGTTGCCGCCGGCACCGCAGGAAAAGCAGTAATAGAACTGCTTGGCCGGCGACACCGTCATCGACGGCGACGTGTCGTCGTGGAATGGGCAGACCCCCACGAACTCACGCCCCTTCTTCTTGAGCACCACGTGCTCACCGACCACATCAACGATGTCGGCGCGCTCCTTGACGGCCTCGATCGTGCGGGGATGCAGGCGAGGCGTGCTCAACGGCGGGGAAACAGGCGGGGGAGGAACCGATTCTGACGGCCCGACCGGGTCAGCACCAGGAGCGCTGCCAGCATGCGCACATCCGCAGCGCGATCCGATGAGCGGCAGGCGTCTCCCGCGATGGTCCCGGACTGGCGGAAGGAGCGCGCAGCTGCGCGTTGAGCGCAGGCCCACCAGGCGCTGGTGGGCGGCGGTGGGAACGGCGCTGCTGGTGGTCTTCCTCAGCGGCGGCGGCACCGGCTGGCACGCGCTGGCGATGGGGCCGAGCTGGAACGGCGCCGGGAGGCCGCAGCTGCCGCAGCGGGCGACGGCCACGGCAGCCGGGCGGGTGATCCCGATCAGCCGGCAGCCCTTCTACCCAGATCTGCTGGCTACCGCGGCCCGCTGGGCCGACGCCCCGCTGGGGGAGGTGGTTGGCGATAGCCCCAGGGAAACACTGCTGAATTTCTATGCGGTGATGAGCCGGGTGGAACGGGAGCTGAGCGCCGCCACCAGCCAGGCCGACCGGGACCCTGGCCTGACGTGGAGCGCCTCGGCACAGGCGCACATCGCGACAGCGGAACAACTGTTCGGGCTGGCGGTGCAGGCGTTGGACGCCAGCACGTTCCCGCAGAGCATCCGCGATGACATGGCCCAGGAGGCCGCCATCCAGCTGAAAGAAGTGCTGGATTACGTCTTCACCCACAGCACGGCACCCATCGAGATCCCGGACTCAGCCGGGCTGAAGCTGCTCAACAGCCAACGGAATCGCAGCAGCGACAGCTGGACGATTCCAGAAACAGCGATCACGCTGACCAGCACACCGAGCGCTCGACCAGGCGATACCAGCTTTCTCTTTGCCAGCGATACCGTCGCACAGGCGGCGCGCATGTTCGCACTGATCAAGGAAGCAACGGGATTCAAGCAACCGTTCTCGACACAGGGGTTTTTCGACAGCTACAGCAAAACACCGGGGTTTCTAGCCCCCCCAAAATGGTATTTGCGTCTGCCACCACAAATCCACAATCTCGCAGACGCCCGAATCGGGGGGCTAACACTATTCCAAATCAGCGCCACAGCAATCACGCTACTACTGTATGCCTGGTTCGTTCTGATTCTATTTCGCAATCTATTGCACACCTATCGTTACTATCAGGAGCGCGAACAGGATCCCGAGCAAACAACGCGGCGCGGCTGGCACCAGGACAACGTGGCCTGGCTGCGGGTCATGCTGACCCTGCCGGTGATGCCGCTGACACGCCTGTGCGATTACCTAATCGATGATCAGATCAATTTCACCGGCCTGGCACTGGTTATCCTGACCTACGTATTTTACATCTGCTACTTTATCGCTGCCAGCCTATTCGTTTTCTACCTGCTTGAAGCCCTCGGCCGAAGCCTGTCGGAGTGGCTCGTGCACCTGCGTGGTGGCGGATCCGATCTGCAGCTCAAACGGGTCAGCAATCTGGTGATGCCCTGCAGCCGGGTGCTGGGGGGCCTGGTGGCGCTGGTGCTGATCTACCGCCTGCTGCTGATGCTGGGGCTGCCATCAACCACGGTTCTGGCCTTCTCGGCCGTGCCGGGCCTGGCCATAGGTCTGGGGGCCTCCAAACTGCTGGGCAACATGTTCGCCGGCCTGTCGATCCAGACCGATCGTCCCGTACGGGTCGGTGAGTTCTGCCAGATCGGCGACAACCTCGGCTTCATCACCCGCATCGGCCTGCGCTCTCTGGAACTGCAGACACTGGAGAGCAGAGTGACCATTCCCAACGCGATCGCAGACGAAGAAACGATCATCAACTATTCACGGCGCCAACCGCAACGCCAATCAGGGAGCAGCCCCTCGCTGCTGGTGGACCTGATGGCGAAACGGGTGATCCCCGCCTCCCAGAGCACGGATCTGCTGGCGGTACTGCGACGAAGGATCAGCACGGTCACAGAGCTCAGGCAACCGCTGCTGACTCTTGAGCATCGCGATGATGAGTCGCTCACGCTGATCTGCCATGGCCTGGTGGAACTGCACAACTGGCACCATTACCTGAAGGTTCGCGAACAGTTGCTGCTTCTGGTCAAAGACTGCGTTGAAGAAATCCAGCTCTGTAATCGGCTGATCGGTGTGAGCTACAGCACCTCGACAGAACAGCTACAACGCCTACCAGCACTGATCGCCGACGTGGTTAAGCGAGACCCCCATCTGAAACTGGTCTCATGTCGGCTGATGACGATCGCAGACTTCAGTTACGACGTTGCCTTCTTTCTGGAAAGCCATCACGACGACATCATCGAACTGCGCAACGCCATCGACCGCTTGAATCGCGATCTACTCAGTGCGCTTGACGACGCCGGCATCACCATCCCCTACCCGACCAGCGTGCAGATTCAGGCGCGGGCCTGACACGCGCCATCAGCAGCCCACAAACAACCACAGGATCGAGCGCCCATGTCCAGCAGCCCCTCGCCGGCACAGCGCAACCGGGAGCAGGAGAGCGGGCCGGCGCTGTGGATGCTCTCCAGCGCACTCAGCTTCAGCCTGATGAGCGTGTTCGTCAAAGCCGTGGGTGAGCGCATCCCGGTGGCGGAAGTGGTGCTGGCCCGCTCGCTGGTGAGCCTGGTGCTCAGCGTGCTGATGCTGCGCCAGGCGGGACTCAGTCCCTGGGGCAACCGGCGCTGGCTGCTGGTCCTGCGCGGCGCGATCGGCACAGGCGCCCTGCTGTGTGTGTTCGCGGCCCTGGAGCAGCTGCCCCTGGCGCCAGCCACGGTGCTGCAGTACCTGCAACCCACCATCACGGCGCTGCTGGCCTGGCTGCTGCTGAAGGAGCGGCTGGGGGGGCGGATCATCCTGGCTGCTCTGCTCGGCTGGCTGGCGGTGGTGCTGCTGAGCAGCCCGGCGGAGTTGAGCGGCCTGCTGGGCCCCCTGGCCGGCACGCTGCTGGGCCACAGCAGCATGCCGCTGCCGCTCACCGGCGTGCTGCTGGCCCTGGGCGGAGCGGTGCTCTCCGCCTGCGCCTACGTCAGCGTGCGAGCCCTTGGACGCAGTGAGCATCCACTGGTGATCGTCTTCTATTTCCCGCTGGTTGGGCTGGTGCTGACGCTGCCGGCGGTGATCGCCGAACCTGTGCTGCCATCGATGCGGGAAGCCCTGGCGCTGGTTGGCGTGGGCCTGTTCACCCAGCTGGGCCAGATCGGCCGCAGCCTGGCCACGGTGCAGCTGCGTCCGGTCGAGGTGGCGGGTTACCTCCGCAACCGCGCGATGGTGATCCGGCGCGGGGCGAGCGAGATCGAGTTCCGCGAACACGCCCGCTGGGGCGAGCCGCTGGAGCAGGGCGTCGCGCGCGTGCTGGCGGCGGGGCTCCGGGCCCGCGGCATCGCCGTTGCCGCGCCGGCCCCGGGAGTTCCGGTGCTGGCCGTCCGGATCCTCGCCTGCGAAGGCGGGGCGGAGGGCGCGGTGATCTTCCGCGCGGGCTGGGATCTGTCCGGCGCTGTGGCTCCGGTTTCGGGAGAGTTCTCCTCGGATGGGCTGCGCTGGGACGGAAAGTCCGAGGAATCGCTGGCCTCCCTCCTGGGAGAGGCGGTTGATGCCCTGGCGCGGGAAATCGCCTCCGGTTGCGGAAAACCCTGAGTGTCCCTTCACCGGTCGTGCCGCTCCCGCGGCGTGCCGCCCACCTTGATGCCATCGCACGCAGATCCCGCTCCGACGTCCGCCGGCTTCGTCCTGATCGTGGAGGAGGACGCCGCGGTGGCCGGGCGGCTGGGCCGATCGCTCGAGGAGCACGGTTTTCCGGTCCGGCATGCGGCCGACGGCGCCGGCGCCGAGGCCGTGCTCGGGAGCGG
>RFPK01000057.1 GCA_009926195.1 Synechococcaceae bacterium WB4_1_0192
GGGCTGATCGATCAGCCCGAGCCGCAGTCCGAAGCGCCGCACCAGTGGAACGATCACGGCCGTGAACAGCGCCGCGAAGGCAAAGGCCAGCACGGCGGCAAGGTCAGGCCGGCTGGAGATGATCACGAGCGCTGCACGGTCGGACGGTAGACAGACGGAGGAGGGACTGTCGAAGGGGGAGGGACGGCCAGGAGCGCGGCCGTTTCAGCAAAGCCTAGGCAGCATCAGACCGCCTGCAGCTGCCGCTCGGCGGAATAGAGGGGGAAGCGGGCGCAGAGGGCCGCAACCCGCTGGCGGCAATCCGCCTCGATGGCGCTGTCCTCGGGATTGAGCAGCCGGTCGGCGATCACATCGGCCACCTCACGGAAGGCGGCTTCGTCGAAACCGCGGGTGGTGCAGGCGGCGGTGCCCAGGCGCAGGCCGCTGGTCACGAATGGCGACTGGGGATCAAACGGCACGGTGTTCTTGTTGGCGGTGATGTGCACATCGCTCACCAGCAGGTCGGCCACCTTGCCGGTCATGCCGATGGAGCGCAGGTCGAGCAGCACGATGTGGTTGTCGGTGCCCCCGCTCACCACGGCAATGCCGCGCTCCTGGATGCGGGCAGCCAGGGCCTGGGCGTTGGCCACAACCTGTTTGGCATAGGCGGTGAACGAGGGCTGCAGGGCCTCACCGAAGGCCACCGCCTTGGCGGCGATCACATGCTCGAGCGGACCGCCCTGGCTGCCGGGGAACACGGCCTTGTCGAACTGCCGGGCGAACTCGGCATCGCGGCAGAGGATCAGGCCGCCGCGGGGGCCGCGCAGGGTCTTGTGGGTGGTGGTGGTGACCACGTCGCAGACGGGTACCGGGTTGGGGTGCACGCCGGCGGCCACCAGGCCGGCGATGTGAGCCATGTCGGCCAGCAGATAGGCGCCCACCTCATCGGCAATGGCGCGGAAGGCCTGGAAATCGATCGTGCGGGGGTAGGCCGAGTAGCCGCAGACGATCAGCTTCGGCCGGTGTTCCAGCGCCAGCTGGCGGATCGAGTCGAAGTTGAGCTGCTGGGTGGCCTCATCCACCCCGTACTGCACCACCTTGAACCACTTGCCGCTCACGTTCACCGGCGAGCCGTGGGTGAGGTGGCCGCCGTGGCTGAGGTCCATGCCCATGATCGTGTCGCCGGGCTGCAGCAGCGCCAGAAACACCGCGAAGTTGGCCTGGGCGCCGCTGTGGGGCTGCACGTTGGCCCAGGCGGCACCGAACAGCTGCTTGGCGCGCTCGATCGCCAGTTCCTCGATCGCGTCGACGTGCTCGCAGCCGCCGTAGTAGCGCTTGGCGGGCAGGCCCTCGGCGTACTTGTTGGTGAGCACCGAGCCCTGGGCCTCCATCACGGCCCGGGAGGCGAAGTTCTCGGAGGCGATCAGCTCCAGGTGGGTCTGCTGACGCTCCAGCTCGCGATCGATCAGGGCGGCGATGGCGGGGTCACCGGCCGCCAGGGAGGTGTTGACGGCTGCTGCGGTGGACTCCGCCATGGCAGATCAGGAAGTGGCTTCGAATCGATCGTAAGAAACCGCAGCACCGCCCCTGACGGGACGGCTGATGGTTAGGCGCGCCTGGAGAGATTCGAACTCCCGACCCTCTGATCCGTAGTCAGATGCTCTAATCCGCTGAGCTACAAGCGCCTGCGCCTGCCCTGACATTGTGCCCATATCGAGGGCCCCTCCGTCAACAGGCCCCGCTCCGATTCCCGATGCCGATCCGCTGGTACGGCCCTGCCAACCCCGAAGACCCCACCTACCGGCACTTCAACCGGATCGTGAACCTGGTGCTGCACGCCATGGTGTTCGCCGCCGTCAACAGCGGGCTGTGGTTCGTGCAGGGCATGCGCCAGCCCTGGCCACACCTGGCCTGGCTCACCGAAGCCTGGGCAGGCGTGCTGGTGCTGCAGCTGCTCACGGTGCTGCTGCGCCGCCCCCGACCGGACGCGTCATCCTGAGCGGGAGCCACCGCCCCGCCATGCGTCTTTCCGCGAGTGAGATCCGCGACCTGCAAGTGGAGATCGCCGATCGCCTCTACATCCAGGTGGGGAGCTGGCACCTCTACCTCGGGGATGCCGGCCTGGCGGAAGCACTGGCGGTCGAATGCGCGGCCCGCCTGGATCAGGGGGCGCTGGCCTGCGCCAGGCAGGCCCTGGAGGCCGTCCAGGTGCCGATCGGCGGTGGCAGCAGCCGGCTGCCGCTGGCCCGGCTGCTGCCACCGGGACAACTGCAGGATCTGGAGGAGCTGCTGGCCAACCGCGGCTAGGGTTGCGCCTCCCGCCGCCGCCCCGTGCTGGTCATCGAGGTCACCAATGCCCGTGAGGTCGTGCGGCAACGCATCGGCCGCCTGGGCAGCCGCCTGATCGGCAAGGTGGTGGATGCCGAGGCGCAGGTGGAGAAGGCACTGATCCAGGAAATGGAGAACGCCTTCCGCGATTTCGGCATCGAAGCGCGCATCTATTCCATTGATGGCCCGGCGATGGTGGGCCGCAGCCACCTGGAATTGCCGGTGCAGGTGCGCGAGGAACGGGTGGTCGAGCTCTGAGCGCCGGGGGCGAGCCAGCAGGCCTCAGGCCAGGCCGGGGATCCTGGCGCGCAGCTGACGGCTGATCTGATGGACCTCGGGCACCCGCGCCCAGCTGGCGATCAGGCCATAGACCAGCAGGCCCAGCCCACCGGCGAGACAGCACTCCAACAGCCTTCCCCAGAGGTTGGCCGGCCAGGCGATCACCGCCTCCAATCCCCAGGCCGCCAGGCCACCGGCCACGGCCGCAGCCAGCAGCAGCAATGAATCCCGCGTCCACACCCGCAGGGGAATCCCGCCCAGTCGTTTCTGCAGGGCCAGAACCAGCCCCAGACAGGTGATCAGGTTGACCGCGACCGTGGCGAGCACCAGGCCGGGCGCACCGAAATTCAGGGCGGGCAGCTGCAACCCCCAGGGGGTTGGCCCGCCCACAAGCAGCCAGTCGAAGATCACGTTCAGGCCGATGCCGGCCATCGAGAAGCGGAAGGGTGTGGTGCCATCACCCAGGGCATAGAAGACGCGCACCAGCACATCGCGGCCCAGATAGGCCGGCATGCCCACCCCATAGGCCATCAGCAGGCCAGCCACGAGTGCCGCCGCCGAGGCATTGAAGGCCCCGCGTTCGTACACCACACCCACGATCGGAACCGCCAGGGCCACCATCAGCGCTCCCAGCGGCAGCATCGAAGCGCTGGACAGCATCAGCCCCTGGCGGATCCGAGCGATCAGCTCAGGGCGATCGCCCGGGGCGGTGAGCCGGGCGAAGACCGGAAGCAGAGGCACCAGCAGGGCGTTGGAAAGCAGCCCAAGCGGCGTCTGGACCAGCAGGTTCGCGTAGCCGAGGCCGGCAGCGGCGCCGACGATCCCAGAGGCGAAGAACAGATCGGTGAACACGTTGATCTGCAACATGCCCGAGGAGAGCGTGGCCGGGCCCATCACCCGCAGCACCTCCTGCACGCCGGGGTGCTTCCAATCCCACACCAGCTGAAACTTGTGCAGCCCCTGACGGGCCAGGGCCGGCAGCTGAATCAGCCACTGGAACACCGCCCCCAGCAGCGTGGTGCCAGCCAGTACCGCGCCGCCCAGAACGGCGTACTGGGGGAGGGCGATAGCGGAGCCGAGGTGCAGCCAGAGGATCCCCAGACCAGCAATCACCGCCACGCTGGACAGCAGGGGACTCACCGAAGGCAGCCAGAACTCATCGGCCGCATTGAGCGCACCGAAGCCAAGGCCGATCAGACCGGCAAACAGCGCCATCGGTGCCATCCAACGCAGCTCCAGCACGGCGATGGCATGGCGCTCGGCATCAAGGCCTGGCCCCACCAGGTCAATCAGGGGCCCAGCGGCCACGAACAGCAGCAGCGTGACCACGATCAGGCCAGCCCCCACCAGGGTGTTGATCGCCGCCAGCACGTGAGCCCCCTCCTGGCGGGGCCGGCGCGCCAGCACGCTCACCATGGCACTGTGAAACGGCCCATTGATGCCCCCCAGCAGGATCAGCAGGAAACCGGGCAGCACGTAGGCATAGTTGTAGGCGTCATAGGCGACACCAACGCCGAAGGCGGCGGCGATCACCTGCTGCCGCACCAGACCCGCGAGCTTGCTGAGGGCGGTGGCCACGGCCACGATCAGGGCGATGCGCCGCAGCGAGCGACCACCACCAGCCGTGGTCTGGCCGTTGTCGGACGGGCTGCCCGTCACCCCGCCGCGCCCGCTCCCCTCACCCATCGCAGCAGCCGCTCGCATGCCGATGGATTCTTGCCGGTCGCAGGACGCTGACCCAGGGCCACAGGCCACCATGGCGCCGGAGCAGTCCGCCACCACCCGCCCAGTCCGCCGATGACGCCTCCCGCCGAGACCCGTGGCATCAGCCCAGCCCAGCAGGCCGTGCTGCCGATGGCGGAGCTGCATGAGGGAGTGCTGCTCAAGCGCTACAAACGCTTTCTGGCGGACGTTCAGCTCGCGGACGGCACCGTGGTGACGACCCACTGCGCCAACACCGGACCGATGACCGGCGTGCTGCACCCGGGCGGACGGGTGCGACTGCGCCATGCCCCCTCCCCCACCCGCAAGCTGGCCTGGAGCTGGGAGCAGGCCGAGGTGCCGGGCGCCGATGGCCAGCCGGTGTGGGTGGGGGTCAACACAGCCCTGCCGAACAGGCTGGTGCGCGCCACGATCGAGGCGGGCCTGCTGGAGCCCTGGCTGGGGCCGATCGACACGATCCGGGCCGAGGTGACCTACGGCGCCAACCGCCGCAGCCGCATCGATCTGCTGCTCAGCCCCGGAGAGGGGGCCGCCGACCCTCGGCCGATCTACGTGGAAGTGAAGAACACCACCTGGAGCGACGGCGATCTGGCCTTGTTCCCCGACACCGTGACCGAGCGGGGCCAGAAGCACCTCGAGGAGCTGATGGGCGTGCTGCCCGAAGCACGAGCAGTGCTGCTGCCCTGTCTGAGCCGCGCCGATGTGCACCGCTTCGCGCCGGGCGACAGTGCCGATCCGCGCTACGGCGAGCTGTTCCGCCAGGCCCTGGCCGCGGGTGTTGAAGTGCTGCCCTGCCGCTACGGCTTCAGCGCCACGGGAGTGGAGTGGCTGGGGGTGGCCACGGTGCAGACGCACCAGCACGACCCGGGCTGAGGCCGGGACCCATAGAGTTGATGCCCCCCGTGCCAGCCGCCGTGGATACCCGCGCGTTCAAGCGATCCCTGCATCATTCGGATCGCTACAACCGACGCGGCTTCGGGCTGGGCGAAGAGGTGGCCGGCAGCCTGGAGCAGGCCTACCAGAGCGATCTGATCGCCAGCATCCGCGAGAACGGCTACGAGCTACGCCATGGCCGACTCACCGTGCGCCTGGCGGAAGCCTTCGGCTTCTGCTGGGGCGTGGAACGGGCGGTGGCGATGGCCTACGAGACCCGACGTCACTACCCGAGTGAGCGGATCTGGATCACCAATGAGATCATTCACAACCCATCGGTGAACGACCACCTGCGTGAGATGGACGTGCTGTTCATCTCCGTCGAGGATGGCGTCAAGGATTTTTCGCAGGTCGCCAGCGGCGACGTGGTGATCCTGCCCGCCTTCGGCGCGACCGTGCAGGAGATGCAGCTGCTCAACGAGCGGGGTTGCCACATCGTGGACACCACCTGCCCATGGGTCTCCAAGGTATGGAACACCGTGGAGAAGCACAAGAAGCACGCCTTCACTTCGATCATTCACGGCAAGGTGAAGCACGAGGAAACGCTGGCCACCAGCTCCTTCGCCGGCACCTACCTGGTGGTGCTCGACCTGGCCGAAGCCCAGATGGTGTGCGACTACATCCTGGCCAGCGCCGGTGGCGGCAGTCCCAGTGCCGAGCAGCGGCAGGCGTTCATGAGCCGGTTTGCCAAGGCCTGCTCGCCCGGCTTCGACCCGGACCGTGACCTGATGCGCCTGGGGGTCGCCAACCAGACCACGATGCTCAAGAGTGAAACCGAGGAAATCGGCCGCCTGTTCGAGCGGACGATGTTGCAGCGCTTTGGTCCAGCCGTGCTCAATGAGCACTTCCTGGCCTTCAACACGATCTGCGACGCCACCCAGGAGCGGCAGGACGCCATGTTTGCCCTGGTGGATGAACCGCTGGATCTGATGGTGGTGATCGGTGGCTACAACTCCTCCAACACCACTCACCTGCAGGAGATCGCCGTGAGCCGCGGCATCCGCTCCTTCCACATCGATACTCCCGAGCGCATTGGTCCCGGGAACCAGATCGAGCACAAGCCCCTCGATGCCGAGCTGGAGCAGGTCGACCCCTTCCTGCCGTCAGGGGCGCTGCGGGTCGGCATCACCTCGGGTGCCTCCACGCCGGATCGGGTGGTGGAGGACGTGATCCGTCGCCTGATCGACCTGGCGGATGGCTGATGCGGCCGCGAAGCGCCGCGCTGTCGCATCCGCTGCGATCCCATGACGGACGCCGCTCTAGATTCTGTGGGTGAGTCGCCGTCCGGGCGAACGGGAGTCGGGATCAGGTTGACCGCATCAGTGCCCAGTTCCGTCGTCGCTCCAGGCAACAACGCCGACGGGCTGGCCCCGCTGCTGCGCCACAGCGAGGACAGCCGTGTGCGCTGCTATCGCAGCCAGTTCGCGGATGTCATGGAGATGCGGTCGCCGGCGCGCAGCGTGGGCACCTACCTCGACCACCACGAAGGCTGGTTCCGGCGCTGCGCCGCACCGATGCAGGTGACGGCACTGGAGCGCAATGGCTATGTGCTCACCCTGGGGCGGTTCGGCAACTTCGGCTTCGAGGTGGAACCCACGATCGGCCTTGAGCTGCTCCCCCAGAGCGAGGGGGTCTACCGCATCTGCACCGTGCCCCCGGAGCGCTTCCAACCCGGCCTGCGCGAGCTCTACGACGTGGAGTTCAATGCCGCCCTGCGGCTGGAGGAGCAGAGCGCCGATGCGCCGCTGACGATCGTGCGCTGGGAGCTGGACCTGAGCGTCTGGATCAAACTGCCGGCCGTGATCGGCCTGCTGCCGGAGACCCTCGTGCAGAGCAGCGGCGACCACCTGCTGCGCCAGATCGTCCGCCAGATCTCACGCCGCCTGACCTGGAAGGTGCAGGAAGACTTCCACGCCACCCATGGACTGGACTGCCCGCCCCGGCGACGGGCCCAGTTCTGAAGGGCGCGACCTCGGCTCAGGCCGCGCCTGAACAGCTCAGACCGGGCGGTTCTCCCAGATCTTGTTGACGATCTGCATGCCGGTGACGGCCTGCCAGAGGAACAGGGTGAACACCCCCATGTTCAGACCGACATGAATCTTGCGGGCGATCAGATTGCCCTGCTGCATCAGCGGCGAGAGGGCGGCGGCCACGGCCAGCATGCTGGTCATGGCGATCCCGACCAGCAGGTGCGGGCCCACGAACAGCTTGCCGTTGTTCAGGTAGGTGACGGCCATGCCACCGAAGGTGCCCAGCACCATCACCGCCAGCACGGCACTGCCGTAGAGGTAGTGGCGTTTGGCGAACTGGCCCTTGATCAGCTCCTTGCGCTGCTCGGGAGTGCCGGTGCGGGTCTTCTTGGCCTTGATGCCGAGCACCATCGCGTAGGCGCTGAGGGCAAGCAGCGCCCACATCGCGAGGGGGTGCAGGAAGTTGAGATTGAAGGCGAGGGCTTCCGGCATGGGGCGCGGGCCAGCAACTGGGGACTGCTGGCGAAATTAGTTCAGTGCAGGAAGTGCCGGCGGCCAGTCACGACCATCGCCAGGCCCAGCTCGTCGCAGGCGGCGATCGAATCGGCATCACGCACGCTGCCGCCCGGCTGGATCACGGCGCTGATGCCGCAGCTGGCGGCCAGGCGGACCGTGTCGTCGAAGGGGAAGAAGCCATCACTGGCCAGCACGGCGCCGCGGGCCTTCTCGCCGGCGCTATCCAGGGCGATGCGGGCAGAGCCCACGCGATTCATCTGGCCGGCGCCGATGCCAAGGCTCTGTCCGGCCCGGGCGACGGTGATCGCGTTGGAGCGCACATGGCGCACCAGGCGCCAGGCGAAGCGGAGATCCTCCAGCTCGGCAGCCGTGGGCTGACGGCGGCTCACCACCTGCCAGACGGATTCATCGACAGGCTGATCATCCAGCTCCTGCACCAGCACGCCACCCAGCACGCTGCGCAGCTGCTGGCGGCTGGCGCGGGCGATCGCGGCGGGCTCAAGCTCCAGCAGGCGCAGGTTGGCCTTGGCCGCCAGCAGCTCCCGCGCCGCCGGCTCGAAGGCCGGCGCCACCACACACTCCAGGAACAGGCTGGTGAGATGGCCGGCCGTGGCCGCATCCACCGGGCCGTTGATCGCCACGATGCCGCCAAAAGCGGAGACACGATCGGCATCGAGGGCCCGCTCCAGGGCTTCGGCGCTACCAGCACCGGTGGCCACACCACAGGGATTGGTGTGCTTCACGACCACGGCCGCAGGCTGGAAGGCATTGCCACCGGCCGGCTCGCCGCCGTAGCCGAACTCGCGCACCGTGGCCAGAGCGGCCTCGAGATCCAGGATGTTGTTGTAGCTGAGCTCCTTGCCCTGCAGCTGCTCGCCACCTCCAAGGCCGGCTCCGGGCTGGGCGTACCAGGTGGCACTCTGGTGAGGGTTCTCGCCATAGCGCAGGCTCTGGCGCGGCGGCAGATTCAGGGCCAGGGGCGCGGCTGCCGCCCCATCCGCCGGGGCTTCCTGTAGCTGGGCGCTCAGCCACTGGCTGATGGCGGTGTCGTACTCGGCGGTGTGGCTGAAGGCCTCCAGGGCCAGCTGCCGGCGCAGCCCGGAGTCGATGGCGCCGGCGGCCAGGGCCGCCAGGAAGGCCGGGTACTGGCTGGGGCTGGTGAGCACCGCCACGTCGGCGTGATTCTTGGCGGCGGCGCGCACCATGGCCGGCCCGCCGATGTCGATGTTCTCGATCGCGCTCTCCCAGGTCACGTCCGGGCGGGCGATCGTCTCGCGGAAGGGATAGAGGTTCACCACCACCACATCGATCGGATCGATGGCCTGAGCCTGCAGATCGGCCTGGTGGGAGGGCTCATCGCGGCGGGCGAGGATGCCGCCGTGGATGCGCGGATGCAGGGTCTTGACCCGGCCGCCGAGGATCTCGGGAGCACCGGTGTGCTGCGCCACCTTGGTGACGGGCACATCGGCCGCCGCCAGGGCCGCGGCGGTGCCGCCGCTGGAGATCAGCTCATAGCCTGCCGCCAGCAGGCCCTGCGCCAGGGGCACCAGGCCCTCCTTGTTCGACACGCTGAGCAGGGCCTTGGGCGCCATGGGCAGAGACGGGGCTGAGGGTCCAACCTACGCAGCAGCTGTCTCACCCCCCTGCGATGCCGAGCCTCGATCCCTGGACTGCGGACCCCAGCGAGCCATCCGCCGCTGCAGCGACCGACGCCATGCGGCTCGGGCCCGAGCCG
>RFPK01000058.1 GCA_009926195.1 Synechococcaceae bacterium WB4_1_0192
AGCCCGCGCCGTGCCCACGAGCAGGACGCTGGGCCTGGGCCGCTGCCCCTGCCGGGCATTGCCGCCGTTGGTCTGGTGGCGGGAGCCGCCACCGGTCTGCTCGGGTTGGGAGGGGGGTTGGTGATGGTGCCGCTGATGGTGCAAGGCCTGCGTCTGCGCGTCTATCTGGCGATCCGCCTCAGCACCCTGGCGGTCTGCGCCTCGGCCAGCAGCGCCAGTGTTGGCCTGCTCATCGATGGCCGGGCCAGGCCGGATTTCGCCCTGCTCCTGGGCGCCATTGCGGCCCTGGCGGCGGCCTGGTCGGCCGGACGGTTGCAGAAGGTGCCCGAGCAGCGCCTGGTGCTGCTGCTGCGCTGGCTCTGCCTGGCCCTGGCGCTCGATGGCGGGCGCCGCGCCCTGCAGCTGGCGCTGGCCTAGCCCGGGCCGTCGAGCTGGCGCCAGAAGCCCTCATCCAGCTCAAAACCCAGCACCGCGGCCATCTGGCCGAGGTTGCCGCGGCAGTTCAGTCCGTGTCCGCGCGACCAGTGGTCGAGCAGGTACAGGCGGTGTGTCACCCACAGCTCCAGGCTGTCCGGCGCGAAGCGGATCCCCTCGCTGCGGCTGAAGCTGTGAGGAAGCAGCATCGCCACATGGCGGGTGAGTTGACCGCTGCTGCGCTCCAGCAGGAGCGGCAGCCAGGGGCAGAGGGCATCGGCCCGCAGGCTCCAGAGACGGATCTCGGCGATTTCCGAGAGCTCACGGGGGTCGTCCGGCTGGCGCGGCCAGCTGAACTGCAGTTCCAGTCGGCCGCTGGCTTCGAGCAGGGTCTTCGGGTCCTGGGCGAACCAGGCCTGCAGGGGCGAGAGATCCAGGGCCAGCACCTGATCGGTGCTGATCTCAGCGGGCCCGGCGTCAGGGGCCTGGGCGGCGGTGGTCAAGGGGCGCAGCCGGCGACAGGTCCTGAAGGTAGCCAGTGCCCGGGGCCGTTGCTGCCGATGTCGAGCTGTGACAGGCCGTGGATTCGGCCCTGGCGCCGGTCGCCGACTGCGGAAGAATGGGTCGGACTCTTGTGTTGATCAGTCATGGTTTCGTCCCTCACCCAGGCCGAGGTGCTGATTGCCCTGGTGGTGGCCGCCCATGCCGGCGTGCTGGCCGTGCGCCTCGCCGCCAGCCTCTACCGGGCCTGATTCCCGCGCTCCCTCTTGCGCGGCGGTGGCGACCTGCTACAAGCGGGTCGCTTCACTCCTCCTCCTGACTTGACCACTCCCCGGCCGGCACGATTAGCCCAGCGCAGGCCCGCTCGCCCTCAACCCCTTGAGCGATCCCAGCCGGTGCGGTCCGCACGGCAGGCGGCTCCAGGCGGAGTTCAGGCCGGTACTGCAGGTGCTCTGCTGTCGGGTCTGCGTCCCTCCAGCGCCGGCCAGGAGCTGATCTGCAGCGGCGTCGGTCTCACCCTCAAGCTCAGCCTGGCCGTCGTGGCCACCGTCAGTCTCGTTCGTCTGATCGCCGCCTATCAGCAGCGCCTCGATCGCTACGGCGAGATCACTGCTGTGCTTGATATCCAGAAGGCCAAGCTTCTCAAGGCTCAGAACCGTTTCGACACCCTGTTTGCCACGGGCGGTGAGCAGCGTCTGATCCAGGAGCAGGATCAGTGGATCGCCCCCAATCGGTTGCGGGTGGTCTGGAAGCAGTCCCCTGCGGCACCCGATTCCCCATTTCCAACTGTTGAGCGCCCCTGATTGAGGCGTTGCCGGAGCGCATCAGGTCCTTAAGTTGTTGCCCCGGTCCGTCCTGGCTCCATGGTTGACAGTCCCAGCGCCCCAAGCTCCAGCGGCCCCGCCGCCGCCGCCGGCATCCCCGGCGCTGCACTGATCACCGGCACCACCTCCGGGGTCGGCCTCAATGCCGTCAAAGCCCTGGTGGATCGTGGCTGGACCGTGGTGACCGCCAACCGTGATCCGGTGCGGGCTGCTGAAGCCGCCCAGGCCCTCGGCATCGCCGACGAGCGCCTCCATCACATCCGCATGGATCTTGGGGATCTCGACAGTGTTCGCGTCGGTGTCGAGACCCTGGTGAGCTCCCTGGGTTTCGGGCTGGATGCCCTGGTGATCAACGCCGCCGTCTACAAGCCGCGCCTCAAGCAGCCCGAGCGCTCGCCCCAGGGCTACGAGCTGTCGATGGCCACCAACCACCTGGGCCACTTCCTGCTGATCCAGCTGCTCCTGCCCGATCTGCAGCGCTCGCAGCACCCCTCCCGCCGTGTGGTGATCCTCGGCACGGTGACGGCCAACTCCAAGGAGCTGGGGGGCAAGATCCCCATCCCTGCGCCAGCCGATCTGGGGGATCTGAGCGGCTTCAAGGGCGGTTTCAAGGCGCCGATCGCCATGGCCAACGGCAAGCCGTTCAAGCCCGGCAAGGCCTACAAGGACAGCAAGCTCTGCAACATGATCACCACCCAGGAGCTGCACCGCCGTCTGCACGCCTCCACAGGCATCGTGTTCAGCTCGCTCTACCCGGGTTGCGTGGCCGACACGCCCCTGTTCCGCAATACACCCAAGGCTTTTCAGAAGATCTTCCCCTGGTTCCAGAAGAACATCACCGGCGGATATGTCAGCCAGGCCCTGGCCGGAGAGCGGGTTGCCCAGGTGGTGGCTGATCCAGCCTTCGCGGCTTCCGGGGTGCACTGGAGCTGGGGTAACCGCCAGCGCAAAGGTGGCAAGCAATTCAGCCAGGAGCTCTCCGACAAGGCCAGCAAGCCGGAAACGGCTGAAGGGGTCTGGCAGGAATCGCTGAAGCTGGTTGGACTCAGCGGCGACGCCTGAGGGCGCAGCGGCTGGGTCCCTTGCTCAATCCAGACTGAGGCTTCAGTCGAAGCCGAGCAGATCGAAGATCTCCCGGTCTTTGAGCGGTTCGGCTTCCAGCGGCTGGACGCTGTCAAGCATCGCCTGGGCCAGGCGCAGGTATTCGTTCTGAACGGCCTCCACCTCTGGAGTGGCCTCCATCTCGAAGATCGTGCACTTCTTGAGGCGTGAGCGCCGGATCGCATCGAGATCCGGGAAATGGGCCATCGTCTTCATGCCGACGCGATCGTTGAAGCGATCGATCTGATCGGTGTCCTTGCTGCGGTTGGCGACAACCCCGCCGAGACGCACTTTGTAGTTCTTGGCCTTGGCCTGAATGGCGGCAATGATCCGATTCATCGCGAAGATCGAATCAAAATCGTTGGCGGTCACGATCAGGCAGTAGTGCGCATGCTGCAGCGGAGCGGCGAAGCCGCCGCACACCACATCACCCAGGACATCGAAGATCACCACGTCGGTGTCATCGAGCAGGTGGTGCTCCTTCAGCAGCTTCACGGTCTGCCCGGTGACGTAGCCACCGCAGCCGGTTCCTGCCGGCGGGCCGCCGGATTCCACGCACTGCACCCCGTTGAAGCCTTCGAACACGAAATCCTCGGGCCTGAGTTCCTCGGTGTGAAAATCCACCGTTTCGAGGATATCGATCACCGTCGGCACCATCTGTTTGGTCAGCGTGAAGGTGCTGTCATGCTTGGGGTCGCAGCCGATCTGCAGCACCCGCTTGCCGAGCTTCGAGAAGGCGGCCGAGAGGTTCGAGCTGGTGGTGCTCTTGCCGATGCCGCCCTTGCCGTAGACGGCGATCACCAGGGCACCGGCTTCGATGTTGAGGTTGGCATCCTGATGCACCTGAACGCTGCCTTCGCCGTCGGGCCGCCTGAGCGTGGTTGTCATGGAGAGGAGCGCTGGGATGGTTCCGGCGCCGGTTGATCACTCCATCCAACCGCTGTGCGACCGCGCTGCCACCATGCCGGGCGTAAAGCGAAACATCGCTGCCGACACTGTGTGGAAGCAAACACCGATCGACCGAGTGGTCACACGCGGGTGAGTAAGAACACTCATGGCATTGTGCGCTGGGTCCGTTAGTCGCGGTGATCAACGGCTGAAATGAGCCTTGGCCTCGTAAAGGGCTTCGCTGTCGATCAGGGCCAGCCCGCGTTCGCGGGCGTAGGTCTCGGTGTTGCGTCGCACCTTGCCGCGCACAAAGAAGGGAATCTTTGCCAGTTCCGCCTCGCCGTCGGCACTCCAGCGGCAGCTGCCTGCGCTCGGGTCGGTGTCGCTGGCGGTGTTGCTGGCGAGGTTGGTCGGTGTCGCTGTCCCGTCACCCAGATGGCTGCGGTGTCCATCCACGAATTCGAAGTCGTGGCGGAACATGCCGATCAGATGCTCCTCCAACCCCATCATCAGCGGATGGACCCAGGAATCGAAGATCACATTCGCCCCTTCGAAGCCCATCTGCGGTGCATAGCGGGCCGGCACATCCTGCACATGCAGCGGTGTGCTGATCACGGCGCAGGGGATGCCGAGCCGCTTGGCACTGTGGCGCTCCATCTGGGTGCCGAGCACAAGCTCCGGCGACGCTGCGGCGATGGCCGCTTCCACGGTGAGGTAGTCGTCGCTGATCAGCGCCTCGAGGCCGAGCGCGGCGGCGGCGGCGCGTACCTCCCGGGCCTGCTCACGGCTGTAGCTGCCCAATCCCACCACCTGGAAGCCCAGCTCGCGGCTGGCGATGCGGGCCGCGGCGATCGCGTGGGTCGCATCGCCGAACACGAACACCCGCTTGCCGGTGAGGTAGGTGGAATCCACCGAGCGCGAATACCAGGGCAGCTGTGAACGGCGTTCCGCCGCACAGCGGCCATCCGCGCCGGTCTGCAGGTCAGCCGGCAGCTCCAGGTCCAGCAGGCGGTGCACCTCGCGCAGGAAGTCGAGGGTGGCGCCGATGCCGATCGGCACCGTGCGCACCGTTGTCATGCCGAACTGCCGCTCCAGCCAGCTGCAGAGCGGGCCCGCCACTTCTGGATAGAGGCAGACGTTGGCATCGGCCGTGGGGATGCGCAGCAGATCCGCAGGCCGGGCTCCCAGTGGCGCCACCACTCCAACATCGATGCCGTAGCTCCCCAGCAGCTGGCTGATCTCGCGCACGTCATCGCGGCAGCGGAACCCGAGCAGGCCCGGGCCCAGCAGATTCAGCCGCGGCCGGCGCCCCTCCTGCCGCCAGCGAGCTGGATCGGGCCTGGGGCTGCCCGGTGGCGGCACCTCCGCCCTGAGCAGGCCGCGCACCAGTTGGTAAAAGGTTTCGGCTGCTCCCCAGTTCTCCTTCTTGGAGTAGGCCGGCAGCTCCAGGTTCACGACCGGGATACCGCCGAGATCCATGCCAGCGGCCAGGGCGCCGGGTTGGTCCTGGATCAGTTCAGCCGTGCAGCTCTCCCCCACCAGCAGCGCCTCGGGTTGGAAACGCTGCACCGCCTCGGCGATCGAGCGCTTCACCAGCTCCGCTGTGTCGCCGCCGAGATCGCGGGCCTGAAAGGTGGTGTAGGTGACGGGCGGACGCCGATCCCGCCGCTCGATCATCGTGAACAGCAGATCGGCGTAGGTGTCGCCCTGGGGGGCATGCAGCACGTAGTGGACCCCCTCCATCGAGGCGGCGATGCGCAGGGCGCCCACATGGGGCGGGCCTTCGTAGGTCCAGAGGGTGAGGTCCATCGCGGTGGAGGTGGGTGTGCTTGCTGTGGCTTTGGTCTGGTTCGGGGCCGGCGGTGGGCGGCAGGCCTCGGTGCTGCCGGTGGGCGGTTCAGCTGAAGTGGAGGGAGGCGTGGCGCCGCAGGGGCCGGGCGAACAGTTCCGCCAGATCTGCCGCCTGATCGATGCCGTGGATCGGACTGAACACCAGCTCGATCGACCACTTCGTGGCGATGCCGTCCGCCTCCAGCGGATTGGCCAGACCGAGGCCGCAGACCACCAGATCGGGGCGCGCCTGTCGCAGCCGCTGCAGCTGGTTCTCCACATGCTGGCCCTCGCTGAGCTGGGTGCCCGCCGGCAGCAGCGCCAGCTCCTCAGCCATCAGCTGGCGATCGAGATAGGGCGTGCCAACCTCCACCAGGTCCATGCCGCACTCACGGCTCAGGAAGCGGGCCAGGGGAATCTCCAGCTGCGAATCGGGCATCAGGAACAGCCGCCGGCCCGCCAGGGTCTGCCGGTGCGGGGCCAGGGCGCGTTGGCCTCGCTCCACCAATGGATCGAGGACCTCGGCCACTCCGGCCGGCGCCAGCCCGAAGGCCGCCGCCGCCGCCGCCATCCAGGCGCGGCTGCCCTCCACTCCGAAGGGATAGGGGGCGCGGATCAGCTCGGCGCCGCGGTCGATCAGGGCGCGGGCGGTGCCACTCAGGAAGGGCTGGGCCAGCAGCAGCCGAGTGCCGGGGCCGACCGCAGGCAGCTCCGTGGAGCGGCGCGGCGGCAGGCAGGCCACCCGCTCGATCCCGAGCCGGTGGAACAGGCTGATCAAGCGGTCCTCGACGGCATCGGCCAGGGTGCCCACGATCAGCAGCTGGGCCTGCTCGCTGGCGGGCATCAGCGGGATCAGGGCCTGCAGGGCGCCATCCTCCCCCTGGGTGAAGGTGGTTTCGATGCCGCTGCCGCTGTAGTTCAGCACCGTGACCCGGCCGCTGTGCTGGCGGTTGAGGCGCTCAGCGGCCTTGGCCAGATCGAGCTTGATCACTTCACTCGGGCAGCTGCCCACCAGAAACAGGGTGCGGATCTCGGGACGGCGCTCCAGCAGCTGGGCCACCAGCCGGTCGAGCTCCTCATTGGCATCGGCCAGGCCGGCCAGATCGCGCTCCCCCAGGATCGCCGTGCCGAATCGGGGTTCAGCGAAGATCATCACCCCGGCAGCGCTCTGGATCAGGTGGGCGCAGGTGCGCGATCCCACCACCAGGAAGAAGGCATCCGGCATGCGCCGGTGCAGCCACACGATCGAGGTCAGACCGCAGAACACTTCGCGCTGGCCGCTTTCGCGCAGCACGGCAGGGCTATCGGCCTGGGCCGCAGCCTTGCCAGGGCCGCTGAGCGAGCCCGGGCCTGACGCTGTCGCTCTCGCTGCTGAATCGGTACTGCTGATGACCATTCCCGGACTCCTGCCGAGAGCTGCACTCCTCGCTAGCGCGGCCAGGCAGCCGTGGCGACCATCAGCTCACAACGGTTCAACAAGCTGTGCGCAAATGCCCACAGCCTGGATCAGCTCCCGGGCAGTGAACGCAGCGCCTCGCCTGAACCCATCACCACCAGCAGTTGCCCTTCGCTCAGCACATGCGAGGCAGGGGGATTCACATGCAGAGCCCCGGCCGGGCCAGCGGCCAGCACGCTGATGTTGTAGTGCTTGCGCAGATTCAGATCGCGCAGGGATTGGCCGATGAAGGCCGCAGGCACCTTGATTTCCTCGATCGAGTTGCGATCGTCCAGTCGCAGCTGTTCCAGCAGGTTCGGGCGCACCAGTTCCATGCCCAGCCGCTGGCCCATCATCTTCGAGGGGAAGACGACCCGGTCGGCGCCGACGCGCTGCAGCATCTTCAGGTGCAGGTCGCTGGTGGCGCGGGCGATCACCTGCTGGACGCGGGTTCCGGGCGCGTCCTTGCAGATCAGGGTGGCGGTGATGCTGGCCTCGATCGGTTCACTGATCGCCACCACCACCGTGGCCAGATCGAGCACCCCGGCTGCCCGCAGTGCCTCTTCATCGGTGCAATCGACCACGCGGGCCTCGATCGCCGCATCAATCTGCCGCAGTTCATCGATGGCGCGCTGGCTCTGATCAATCGCCAGCACGTCGGCGCCGGAGCGCAGCAGCTCCGCGCACACCGAGGAGCCGAACCGGCCGACACCGATCACCGCGAACCCCCCCTGCTGGGCTGAGGGCTCCGCGCCCCACTGCCACCACTGCGTCACCCCGGTCGTGTGCATCGTCAGCACCGTTCTAGGTCCTGGCAACGGCTCTCAGACGTACAGATCCTCGCTCGGGTAGCCAACCCGCTGCTGGGGGCGGTGGGCGTACAGGGCTGAGAGCAGCAGCAGGATGCCGATCCGGCCCACGAACATGCCCACCATCAGCACCAGCTGGCCCCAGCGGTTGAGGTTGGCGGTCACCCCCAGATCAAGCCCAACGGTGCCGAAGGCCGAGACGCAGGTGAACAGTTTCTCGAGGAAGCTGTAGGCCTGGCGGCCAGGCACACCGCCGGCCGTGGGGCCGATCCCCAGCAGCAGGGCCATCAGCACCACGAACAGCACGGAGGCCAGGGTCACCCCAACGGCGCGCAGCACGGTGCCATCGGGGATCCTGCGCCGGCGCAGCAGCACGTGATCGCGCCCCTCCAGGGTGGAGCGGGTGGCACCCATCAGGATCGCGAAGGTGGTGGTCTTGATGCCGCCGCCGGTGCCGCCGGGGCTGGCGCCGATGAACATCAGCACGATCATCAGCAGCAGGCCGGCATCGGTGATCGTGTCGGCCGACAGCGGAATCGTGTTGAAACCGGCGGTGCGGGTGGTGACCGACTGGAACAGGGTGATCTGCAGCTTCTGCCAGATGCTCAGCGCCCCCAGACCCTGGGCTTCGTAGCCGAAATGTTCGGTGATCAGCAGGCCGAGGCAGCCGACCACGATCAGCAGGATGGTGGTGCGCAGCACCAGACGGGTGTGCAGGCTCAGGCGTCGCAGCCGCCGCAGCCGCAGGCGATTGAGCCAGAGGTCGTTGGTGACGCGCCAGCCGATGCCGCCGATCACGATCATCGTCGCGATCACGGCGTTCACCACGGTGTTGTCGCGGTAGGCCTCCAGGTTCTTGGCCCAGAGCCCGAAGCCGGCATTGTTGTAAGCACTGATCACATGGAACATCGAGGCCCACAGCCGCTGCAGCGGGTTCTCGATGTCGGTGAAGCCGAAGCAGTAGAGCACCAGGGTGCCGGCTGCCATCACGCAGGTGGCGGTGAACAGGATGCTGTTGAAGGTGGGGCCGATGCCGCCCACGCCGAATTCATCGAGGGCGCGGCCCTTGTCGAGCCGCTGGCGCAGGCCGTTGCGCCCCTGCACGAAACCCTGCAGAAAGGTGGTGATCGCCATCAGGCCCAGGCCCCCGGTCACGATCAGTCCCGCCAGCACGATCTGGCCGAACAGAGTCAGGTCGCGGTCGACGACGATGATCGACAACCCGGTCACCGTGATCGCCGAGGTGACCGTGAACAGGGCCTGCCACAGGCCCACCTCCTCGGTGGAGCAGAACGGCGAGGCCAGCAGCAGCGTGCCGGCCACGATCACCAGCAGGCCGGTCACCACCGTGAACTGCGGCACGGTGAGCTGCTGGCGCCAGCGCAGCAGCGCCTGCAGTGGAGGGGGCGTTGCGGCGCTGCTCATCCAGGGGCGACGGGTCTTGGTTTCAAACCGTAGGTAAGGTCCGCACCAGGACGTCGTTTCGCCCCCGCATGAACCCGATCGTTGCGCTCATCGCCCTGGCGGCGGTGATCCTGGTGGGGTCAGCGGTGGCCACTGGGGTGGAGGCGGCTCTGCTCACGGTCAACCCGATTCAGGTCCACACCCTCACCCAGCAGCGGGTGCCGGGGGCACGGGCGCTCGAGCG
>RFPK01000059.1 GCA_009926195.1 Synechococcaceae bacterium WB4_1_0192
GCCGCGATGGACGCCAACCTGCCCCTGATGGCCGCGTCCAGCATCAGCACTCTCAGCGGAGCTGCCGGTTTTCCCTGGCTCAGCCTGATCACGCTGCTACCGGCTCTGGTGGCACCGTTGGTGATGCTGCTGCCCGGCGACGGCACCGATCCCAAACTGCCGCGCAGCATTGCCCTGGTGACGCTTCTGGCGGATCTGGTGCTGATGCTCTACGTGTTCAGCCAGCACTACGACGGCTCCCTGGCCGGCCTGCAGCTGGTGGAGCGCTTCAGCTGGCTGCCGGCCCTCGGTCTGGAGTGGTCGCTAGCGGCGGATGGCCTCTCGGCCCCCCTGGTGGTTCTCTCCGGCCTGGTGACCCTGCTGTCGGTGGCGGCGAGCTGGAACATCCAGAAGAAGACCCGTCTTTACTTCGCCCTGCTGCTGGTGCAGGCCTCGGCGCAGGCCATGGTCTTCCTCTCCCAGGACTTCCTGCTGTTCTTCCTGGCCTGGGAACTGGAACTGGTGCCCGTCTACCTGCTGATCGCCATCTGGGGCGGCCACCAGCGTCAGTACGCCGCAACCAAGTTCATCCTCTACACGGCCACCGCCTCGCTGCTGATCCTGGTGAGCGGCCTGGCCCTGGCCCTCAACGGCCCCTTCACCCTCAACCTCAGCGAACTCACCGCCCGCTCCCCCGGCGGCGTCTTCGGTCTGCTCTGTTACCTCGGCTTCCTGGTGGGCTTCGGCGTGAAGCTGCCGATGTTCCCGCTGCACACCTGGCTTCCCGATGCCCACGGTGAGGCCAATGCGCCGGTGTCGATGCTGCTGGCAGGGGTCCTGCTGAAGATGGGCGGCTACGCCCTGCTGCGCTTCAACGTGCAGATGCTGCCTGAAGCCCACCTGCAACTGGCCCCGGCCCTGATCGTGCTGGGCATCGTCAACATCGTCTACGGCGCCCTCAACGCCTTCGCCCAGGACAATGTCAAGCGGCGCATCGCCTGCAGCTCGGTCAGCCACATGGGTTTCGTGTTGCTGGGCATCGGCGCGATCGACAGCCTCGGCATGAGCGGCGCAATGCTGCAGATGATCAGCCACGGGCTGATCGCCGCAGCCATGTTCTTCGTGACCGGCGTCTTCTACGAGCGCACGAAGACCCTCTCGATCCCGAACATGGGCGGCCTGGCCAAGGTGCTGCCGATCACCTTCGCCTTCTTCGTGGCCAGCTCCCTGGCCTCGCTCGCCCTGCCGGGCATGAGCGGCTTCGTCAGCGAGATCACGGTGTTCCTGGGGGTCACCAGCAACGACGGCTTCACCGTCGGCTTCCGGGTGATCACCGTGATCCTGGCGGCCATCGGCGTGGTGCTCACCCCGATCTACCTGCTCAGCCTCTGCCGCCGCGTCTTCTTCGGTCCGCGCATCCCGGCCCTGGCCGTGGTGGGCGACATGAAGCCCCGGGAGCTGTTGATCGGGCTGACCCTGCTGGTGCCGACCCTCGTGATCGGCTTCTGGCCGCGGGTGGCGATTGATCTCTACGAGGCCACCACCACCGCCCTTGCCAACGATCTGGCCACCCATGCGGTTGTGGCACTACGGCTTCCCGCCCTCGGCTGAACCGCAATGGCATCTGGCCCTGGGCTGGAATGGCCTCACGCCACCAGCTGATCGCCATGAGCCAGGCCGCCACCGCCACACCCGAGATCCTGCGGGGTGAGGGCCTGCCGCGATTTGAGGCGATCACGCCAGAGGCTGTGACAGCCCACATCCCCAGCCTGATCGCGGAGCTGGAAGCAGATCTGACGGCCCTCGAGCAGACGCTGGAGACGCGCCTGGCCGATCCGGCCAGCGTGCTCGGCTGGAGCGAACTGATGGATCCCCTGCAGCGCCTCGGGGAGCGTCTGCGCTGGAGCTGGGGTGTGGTGAGCCACCTCAACGGGGTCTGCAACAGCCCGGAACTGCGTGAGGCCCATGCCGGCCAGCAGGCAGCCGTGGTGCAATTCGGCAACCGCGCGGGCCAGAGCCGGGGGATCTTCAGGGCGCTGAAACGCCTGGAGCAGCAGCACCTGGCAGCGGCGCCGGCGGAGCCGGGCCATCTCGATGGAGCCCAGCTGCGCATCCTGGCGGGCGAACTGCGCGACATGCAACTGCGTGGGGTCGGGCTGGAAGGACCCGAGCAGGAGGCCTTCAATGCCGCCAGCCAGGAGCTGGCTGAGCTCTCCACCCGCTTCGGCAACCAGGTGCTCGATGCCACCAACAACTGGACCCTGCGACTCACGGATCCAGCCGAGGTGGAGGGCCTGCCGGAGAGCCTGAAGGCTCAATTGGCCCAGGCCGCCCGCAGCGCCGGCGACCAGGAGGCCACAGCCGAGCAGGGGCCCTGGCTGCTGGGGCTGGACATGCCCCGTTACGCCCCCTTTCTCAAGTACAGCCGCCGACGGGATCTGCGGGAGCGCGTCTACCGCGCCCACGTCAGCCGGGCCTCCGGTCAGGGCGAGACGTCCGCCTGCAGCGATGCTGACGCGCCCCTCAACAACTGGCCCCTGATCGAGCGCATCCTCGAGCTGCGGCGCCAGCAGGCCCGGCGCCTTGGCTATGCCAACTGGGCCGAGGTCAGCCTGGCCTCCAAGATGGCCGACTCCGAAGCGGCAGTGGAAGGACTGCTGGAGGAGCTGCGGGCGGCGGCCCTGCCGGTGGCGCGCCAGGAGCTGGAGTCGCTGACCGCCTGCGCCGCCCGGCATGGCGCGCCGGAAGCCTCGGACCTGCAGCCCTGGGACGTGAGCTTCTGGGCGGAGGTGCTGCGCCGTGAGAGCTTTGATCTCGACAGCGAAGCGCTGCGGCCGTACTTCCCGTTGCCACGGGTATTGGAAGGCCTGTTCTCCCTCTGTGGGCGGCTGTTCAACATCACGATCGAGGCGGCCGATGCCGAGGCGCCGCGCTGGCATCCGGATGTTCGCTTCTTCCGCATCCGCGAGGGTCAGGGCGCTGCTGCTGATCCCGGAGAGCCGATCGCCGCCTTCTACCTGGATCCCTACAGCCGCCCGGGCAGCAAGCGCGGCGGCGCCTGGATGGACGAATGCCTGGGCCGCTCACCCCAGCCCGATGGCACAACGGTGCTGCCGGTGGCCTACCTGATCTGCAACCAGAGCCCGCCGGTGGGCGACACCCCCAGCCTGATGACCTTCGAGGAGGTGGAGACCCTCTTCCATGAGTTCGGCCACGGCCTGCAGCACATGCTCACCACCGTGGAGCGCCCCCAGGCTGCCGGCATCAACGGCGTGGAGTGGGATGCGGTGGAGCTGCCCAGCCAGTTCATGGAGAACTGGTGCTACGACCGCGCCACCCTGCTGGGCATGGCCCGCCACTGGCAGAGCGGTGAGCCGCTGCCGGAGGCGGAATTCAACAAACTGCTTGCAGCGCGCACCTTCATGGGAGGTTCCGCCACCCTGCGCCAGGTGCACTTCGCCCTGGTGGATCTGAAACTGCACAGCCAGTGGCAGCCCGGCAGCGGCCAGAGCCCTGAGCAGCTGCGCCGCTCCATCGCCGAAACCACCACGGTGCTGGCCCCGATCGATGAGGACGCCTTTCTCTGCTCGTTCGGCCATATCTTCGCCGGTGGTTACGCCGCCGGTTATTACTCCTACAAATGGGCTGAAGTGCTCAGCGCCGATGCCTTCAGCGCCTTTGAGGAGGTGGGTCTGGAGAACGAGGAGCAGATCCGCCAGACGGGTCGCCGCTTCCGCGACACCGTGCTCAGCCTCGGCGGCAGCCTGGAACCCAAGGCGGTGTTCGAAGCCTTCCGCGGTCGCCAGCCCAGCAGTGAAGCCCTGATTCGTCACTCAGGACTGGCGGCGGTCTGACGCCGTGCCCAGCATGGGGGCAGAGCGGCGCCGCCATGCCACCTCCGGACCCCCTCAGCTGGGAGCAGGATCCCCTCGACCTGGATCCCAGCTGGGACTCTCCGATTCCTCTGCTGCCGCTGCAGCAGGCCCTCGATCAGACGGTGTTCCAGTCAGGTCTGAGCCGTGAAGCCTGGCTGCGTCGGCTTGCGGGCCAGCTGCACCGTCGCGGCCCTTATGGACGATCTGCCCCATCTGCTGCCGCCGGCCCCGCAGGCTGACTCGGCCCTGGCGCTGTGGCGCCGCTGCCAGGTGGTGGTCGAGGGGCAGCCATCGCCGATCCCCGGGGATGGAGCGGCGCTGGACAGACTCCTGGCCCAGGCACGGGCCGATGGCACGGGGCCGGAGGGGGCTGATGGCGAGGCGACAGCCGACCAGCCCCTGCTGGGGGGCCTGATCTGGCGCAACCTCGGACTCAGGCACAGCCAGAGCGCCCGTCAGCGCCGGACCAACAGCCTGCTGGCCCAGCTGCTCAACCGGTTGGCAGCCAACCGGCTCGAGCCCCAGAACCCATGGGTCTTTGAGGGCTGCAACCGCGGCCGGCAGTGGATTCAGTGGCTGGAGCAGCGGGGCTGGCGGATCAGCGGGCGGCTGCGGGCCAGCGTCGCCAGCTTCGGGCTCGGTGCCTGTGTGGCCCGTGCAGGGGAGGGCGGCAGCGGCTGGAGTCAGGTGCCTCTGGGGCTGCCCCTGCGCACCGGCCTGGTGGACGCACAGGGAGAGGAGAGCCTGGTGCTGCTACCCCACACGGCCCTGGAACTCCAGCTGGAGAGCGAACGCGGTGATGCCGTGCGGCTGCAGTACTACCAGGGCAACGAGGGCCTGTGCGGCTGGGAGGGACTCAACGACCTGCACCGCCCTTGGCAGAACGACTGTGGCAACGGCACGGTCCGCTACCTGGGGGAACCGTTCAGGGGCGACCAGCTGCAGGAGCTGATCGATCGCACCGAGGAGATGGCCCTGATCCACAACAGCCTGGCCAGCAGCCAGGGCCTGCGCCATGGCGGCTACGGCACCCTTGGCTTCTGCATCGACACCACGGCCTTGCTGCAGCAGGCGATGACCGGCCGCTGCGATCTGTTCCCGGTGCTGCTGAGCGGGATCTGGCGCGAGCGGCTGCTGCGTCAGGCCCGCAGTCTGGATCTGGGGGACGGAAGCTATGCCCGGGCCCTGGAGACCTTGCCCCTGGATCTCTCGCACCATGGCGCCAGCTGCGCCGATGCCTGGCGACGGCTGCGGGCCTGCCAGCCCGGCAACAGTCCGTTCCGGATGGTGCAGCGGCATCACACTGGCGCGGACGTACCGCCTGCCTGAACGCAGACCGCTGAACTCAGACCCCTGCCCTGATCAGCGGCAACACCTCCAGCACGGCGTTGATCACCTGCGGGCGGTAACGATCCGAGAACGGGCCATGGCGACCGTTGTGGTTCATGCCGGCGATGCTCAGCCGCCGCACGCGGCCATCGGCCAGAGCCCGCCGCCAACGGCTGAAGGGCACCAGCGGCGAGCGTCCCGGGTAGGCGATGTTGCCGAAGGCGGCCACCGGATCACGATCGCCGACGATCGTGCTGATCGTCTGCACCCGCTCCAGCGGATGATCACCGCTGAAGACGCCGCAGAAACTGATGATGTGCAGCGGGGTACGGCTGATGCTGCTCAGGTAATCAGCCACCCCGAACGCCATCTCACCGCCGCCGCTGTAGCCGAGCAGCACCAGCTGGCTGCCGGCTGCGGGCCTGTAACCGAGGTCATCGAGCCGCAGACCGATCTTCAGCGCCAACTCGTAGTGGCGAATCGGCCCATAGCGACGATCCGAGGAGATACCCACCTTGATCACATTGTTGGCCTGCACCAGCACGGCGGCCAACAGGGGGATCAGCCCATCGGGATGCTGCTCCTGGAGAGCGAACAGCCGGCGCCAGAACCAGCTGCCGCCGCTGTCCTCCGCCAGGGCCACCGGCATCACGGTGTAACTGTCCAGACCGCGCAGCACCTTCACATCAGGCGGAAGGCATCGCTCCAGTTCGGCCAGAAAGGCGCTGACTCGCGGCGGATGATCGCGTTCGGACTGATGAATGCCATCGAGATAGACGATATAGGCCCGTGGCGACGGATCAGGGGGCGCATCACAGGGGTGGCTGAACAGGTCCTCCACATCCGGGAGCCCCGCCAGCCAGCCCTCCCAGAAGGCGAACTGACTGACCAGCGAGACGACGCCGGTGATGGGGATCAACAGCAGCAGGGCCGCCACGGCCCAGAGCAGAACCAGGCGCAGATCCTCCGGACTCAGCGCCGCCAGCAGCACCCCGCGCAGACGCTGACTGAGCACCAACGCCACCAGCAACGTGCAGCCGCACACCAGCAGCAGGGCCAGGCGGATGGTGAAGCGCTCGAGCCGCACCTGCTCACGCACGGCGCTGCGAATCGTCATCGTCCCCTCCCCCCGCTGCGCTGCAGCTGACTGGAGAGCTGTCGATAGCTGCCCTGCCAGCGCTGGCGGAACAGCAGCGCCACCAGGACAAGCGCCAGCAGATATCCCGGAGTGGACAGCAGCAGGGCTTCGCTCCAGGGCAGGGCAAAGCGCAGATGCAGCAGCGTCACCACATTGAGATGCACCAGGAACCACAGGCCGACGGCGAGCAGATCGGCGATGTAGGGGGCCGCCACCAGCCCGTAGAACAACCCAGGGATCAGGGCCGCGCCGATGCCATCGAGGAAATCGCTGGCATGAACCTGACGGCTGGCCACGGAGGCCAGCAGAAGCATGTCGACAGCGGAGGCCAGAAGAAAGGCCAGGGCCAGCACCAGGCCATCGAGCAGCAGTCGCAGGGCGATCTGGCGGGGGGTGAGCCGATTGGCCAGCAGCGCGAACGCATGGGAGAGCGACATCGACAACCCCACCAACAGCACCAGCCCCACACCCGCATCGGCCTGCAGCAACCAGGCACCGACGCGATCGAGCAGGAGCTCAACGTGTGCTTGCACAGGAGTCAGAAGCGGTACTCAACCGACGGCGGTACGGCGCAGCTGGGGACGGTTGACGATCCAGAGCACCATGATCGAGAGGACTGCACAGTAGAAGCACCACACCGAATTGAAGGTGGCGCTGTAGGTGAGCCAGGTCAGGAAGATCGAGACGAAGATCATCACGCCGAACAGCTTGACCGCCCGATCGCGCAGAGCCACGAGCGGCAGCACGATGAAGCCCCAGTACACCAGCTCACCCACCGGTTCGGTGCTGATGAAGTTGTGGACGATGCTGTGCAGATCGGAGATGTCGTAGAGCAGGCGACCGTTGCTGTGCACGTGCGGTTGCAGGGCCGGCGGATCGAGCAGCACCGGCAGATAGAAGGCGATGCCAAGCACGGTGGCCACGATCGCCACCCAGCGCAGCCGCTGCTGCAGGCCATGGCCATCGGTGCTGCGACTGATCGACCAGGCACTCCAGGGGATCCAGATCATCCAGAAGCAGTAGGCAAAAAACAGAAAGCCAAGCCCGGCCAGGCTGGTCAGTGGCTCCACCCCACCCCTGTCGATTCCGGTCCACTCCAGACCCTCAACAAACTGCTGAACTCCGAAGAAAAAAGGTGTCAGGGCAAGGGGCACATAGGCACGCTGCTGGTTGCTACGGGCGATGTGGGCGCTATAGAGCCCTAGGGGCATCAACACAGCTGAAGCCGTGAAGCTGGCGGAAGCCGAAAAGCACATGGCGGGCCGTCATGAACTCACCCTTGCTTAGGCATGGACGGCACGATTGCCAACAGGATCGATGGTCAACAGCGACGAAAGCCTCTGACCGGAGCCGTCAACCAGCCAGCAGCACATCCACCAACCGGCTAATGGCGCGGGGATGGGTGATCAGCTGGCGATGGGTCAGCACCGGCAGCGCCCGACGCGAGCCAACCGGCAGGACGGCCCGCCAGCCGGGCATCACGGTCAGGTCGGTGGGGGTGAAGAAGCTATGGCACTCCAGGCCCCGGAGCAGGGCACCATCGCGCCGGAGCTGACGCAGCAGGCGGCTGCCGATCTTCATGTCGGCGATGCCGGCCAGCAGGGGGCGAGGCACCAGCTGGGCCGCCAGGGTGCCCTGTTGTGGACTGCCGAGGCAGATGAAGCGGCGGGTGCGCCGATGGCCGCCCTGTTCCTGCAGCCAGGTGCGCGCCACCACCCCACCCATCGAGAAGCCGAACAGGTCCAGGGGCATCTCCGGACCGAAGCGGGCATCCAGCAGAACCGCCAGCTGGGCGGCAAGCTCGCGGATCGGCACCGCACCGAGGCGGTGGGGCAGGTGTGGGGCGTAGATCTCCAACTGTGGGTGGCGCTCCAGAAGCGCCGTCTCCAGGCGAGCGAACAGGCGCGGCGTATCCCAGAGACCATGGAGCAACACCAGGGGCGGATCGCTCATCAGCTCAGCGGTTCAGGAGGTCCGTGGGACCGGCAGGGCTCACAGCGGCAGCTCACGGTGGGTGAAGCTGCTGGCACCGCTGGCGTAATCGGCGGCGATGTGGCCCGCGCCGCGCAACAGATAGCGGTAGGTCACCAGGCCCTCCAGCCCGACCGGCCCGCGCGGCGGCAGCGTCTGGGTGCTGATGCCCACCTCGGCGCCGAAGCCGTAGCGGAAACCATCGGCGAAGCGGGTGGAGCAGTTCAGGTACACACCGGCGCTGTCGACGCCGCGCAGGAACAGCTCGGCCGTGGCGGGGTTGGTGGTGCAGATGGCGTCGGTGTGACGCGAACCGTGACGAGCGATATGGGCAAGGGCCTCCTCCACGCTCTCCACCACCTTCACCGCCAGGATCAGATCCGAATACTCAGTGCTCCAGTCGTCGTCGCTGGCCGCTGCAGGCACGCCGAGGGCCTGGGCGGGGCCATCACCGCGCAGCTCGACGCCAGCGGCCGCAAAGGCCGGCAAAGCGGCCGCCAGGAAAGCGGGCGCTGCGGCGCTGTGCACCAGCAGGGTCTCGATCGCGTTGCAGGCGGCCGGGTACTGGGTCTTGCTGTCGAGCGCCACCCGCAGGGCCTGGGCCACATCCACCTCCTGGTCGACGTAGAGGTGACAGACGCCATCGGCGTGGCCGAGAACGGGGATGCGGGTGTTGTCCTGGATGAAGCGCACCAGGGCGTTGGAGCCACGCGGAATGATCAGATCGACCAGTCCATCGAGCTTGATCAGGGGCTGGTGCTCGAACGCCTGAGCGTGCCGCTCGGGGTGGTGGGTGTGATCTTCGAGGCGCGGCCCGATGCGGTGATGCAGATCGCGGCGCTGGCGATCCGCTCCGGCAACGGCGCCATTCTCAAGGGCGGCCGCGAGGCCAGCCGCAGCTGTGCCGCGATTCTCACCGCCCTGCAGCGGGGTCTGGCGACCAGTGCCGTGGCCCCCCAGTCTCTGGAGCTGCTCACCAGCCGCGAGGAGAGCCTGGCGTTGCTCAGGCTCGACGGGCTGGTGGATCTGATCATTCCGCGCGGTTCCAACGCCCTGGTGCGCTTCATCCAGGACAACACCCGCATCCCCGTTCTCGGCCACGCCGATGGCGTCTGTCACCTCTA
>RFPK01000060.1 GCA_009926195.1 Synechococcaceae bacterium WB4_1_0192
GTGATTGCCGCCAACTGTGCCCGCGTGCAGGAGGCACTGCGGGTGCTGGAGGAGTTCGGCCGCGGTCTGGACGACCCGTTGGCCGCTGAGGCGGCGACGATTCGCTACGCCCTCTACGACCTGGAAGTGGAGCTGCTGCGCGCCTGTGACGGCAGCGGCGCCGCGCGGCGCGAGCTGCTGCGCCGCTGTCGCCTGTATCTGGTCACCAGCCCGTCGCCGCGGCTGGAGGCGGTGGTCGAGGCAGCCCTGCGCGGCGGGGTGCGCCTGGTGCAGTACCGCGCCAAGGAGGGCAGCGCCGACGCCCAGGGGCAGCCGATCACCGATGCCGTGCGGCTGGAGCAGGCCCTGGCCCTGCGGGCGCTTTGCCGCCGGCACGGGGCGTTGTTGCTGATCAACGATCGCCTCGATATCGCCGCTGCCGTCGAGGCCGATGGCGTCCATCTGGGACAGGGGGATCTACCGCCGGCTCTGGCCCGGCAGTTGCTGGGTCCCGATGTGCTGATCGGCCGCAGCACCCATGCGATCAGCCAGCTGCGCCAGGCGGTGGCCGATGGCTGCGACTATGTCGGTGTCGGTCCCGTCAATGCCACCCCCACCAAGCCCGGCCGTGAACCGGTGGGCCTTGACTACGTGCGACAGGCGGCCGCTGACAGCCCGATTCCTTTCTTTGCGATCGGCGGCATCGACGCCACCAACCTGGCGGCGGTGCAGGCGGCCGGGGCGGAGCGGGTGGCAGTGGTGCGTGCGATCACCGAGGCCAACGATCCCGAGCAGGCCAGCCGGGTGCTGCTGGCGGCGCTGGAGGGCCAGCCATGAGCAGCACGATCACGGTGCGCCTGAACGGCGAGGCCATCACCTGTCCGGCCGGGCTCAACCTCCAGCAGCTGTTGGAGCACCTCGGTTATCGGCCCCAGCTGGTGGTGGTGGAATTCAACGGTGACATCCTGCCGCGGGCCCGCTGGACGGAGCAGCCGGTTCGGGAAGCCGATGGCCTGGAGGTGGTCACCATCGTGGGGGGTGGTTCCTAGATTTCAAGCCATTCCCTGTGGCTCGGCCTTGGCTGAACAGCTCTCCGCGACCCGTTGGCGTCGTCTGCTCAGTGGCCTGATGGTTCCCACCATCCTCAGCAGCCTGCTGGCGATGGTGCTGCTGGTGGCGCCTCAGCCCGCGCAGGCCGCCAGCGGCGGTCGCATCGGTGGCGGCAGCTTCCGCTCGGCGCCTTCGATCCCCCGCAGCTACGGCGGTGGACGCAGCTATGGCGGCGGCTACCAGCGCGGCTACGGCGGCGGTGGGATCGGATTCCCCTTCATCGTGCCGTTCTTCTTTGGTGGTGGCGGTGGTCTGTTCGGCTTCCTGGTGCTGATGGCCGTGGTCGGTCTGCTGGTCAATGCCGTGCGCGGTGGCGGTACCTCCCTGCCGGCCGGCAGGCGCGGTGGTGATCTCGACCGCGGCCAGATCGATGGCCCCGTGGCGATCGCCCAGCTCCAGGTCGGTCTGCTGGCCTCGGCCCGTGAACTGCAGAGTGATCTGCGCCGCCTCGCTGCGGCTGCCGATACATCCAGCAGTCAGGGGCTCCAGCAGGTGCTGCAGGAGAGCACCCTGGCGCTGCTCCGCCATCCTGATCTGTGGGTCTATGCCAACGCCGAGGTGGGCCAGGTGCCGTTCCAGGCCGCGGAATCCACCTTCAACCGCCTGTCGATGACCGAGCGCAGCAAGCTCAGCCGTGAGGTCACCACCAATGTGGGCGGCCGCATCAGCCAGGCCGCCGCCGGCGGTGCAGGCGATGCCGATGCCACCAGCGATTACATCGCCGTCACGCTGCTGGTGGCCAGCCGTAGCCGCCTCAATCTGCGCCCGCTGTCGACCTCGGACGACCTGCGTGCAGCCCTGCGCCTGATCGGTGCGGTGCCCGCCGATCAGCTGCTTGCCCTTGAGCTGATCTGGCAGCCGGAGGGGGCTGGCGACGTGCTCAGCGCCGCAGAGTTGCTCACCGCCTATCCCGAGCTCACCCATCTTTGAGTCGGGCTCATCCTGAATTGCGCGTGTCGCAGATTGACAGCGAATCTCGGGGTTGCGTCTTAAAGGATTTGCAAAGATTCGGCGAATTACAGAAACTCTTTCGCTGTTGCGCTCACTGATGACCTGTTTGCAGGCCGCTGCATTTGTAGGTTGTCCGGACTGATTGCACGTTGGTGTGTCCGCTTCCGTTCGCCGCCCTGAACCCCGTTCCATGAAATGGCAGGCCAACGGCGAACTGGCTGGCAGTGATCTGCACGCCCTGCTCAGCCATCTCAAGCAGGTCGAGAGCGAGGATCGCGTGCGCGAGCTGCAATGGCTCAGCCGCCACGCCTCAGAGGCCTGAATTCCCCTCAGGCTTGCCCTGAGTCGCTGAGAATGCGCAGGGCCGCCATCGCCGCGCCGTAGCCGTTGTCGATGTTGACCACCGTCAGCCCCGGAGCGCAGCTGGCGAGCATGCCGTGCAGGGCGGCCATCCCGCCTGCGCTCACCCCGTAGCCGACGCTCACCGGCACGCCGATCACCGGCTGGGGCAGCAGACCGGCCAGCACCGTGGGCAGGGCCCCTTCCATGCCGGCGCAGGCGATCAGCACCCTGGCCCGCCGCAGCTGCTCCAGTTGATCCAGAAGCCGCTGCAGCCCCGCCACGCCCACATCCAGCAGCAGGCGGCAGTCGATGCCATGCCAGTGCAGGGCCAGTTGCGCTTCCGCTGCCACCGGCAGATCGCTGGTGCCGCCGCTGAGCACCACTACCTCCCCGTGCGCCGGCTGTGCGGTCGCCGGATCTCCGAGGGTGAGGCAGCGGGCCCGGGGGTGATAGCGCAGGCCCGTGGTCGCAGCAAGCCGTTCGCGCACCGCTTCGGCTTTGGCGGCGTCGATCCGGGTGGCCAGCGCCAGTTCACCCCCGCGTTGCATCGCCGCCAGGATCGTCGCCAGCTGCTCGGCGCTCTTGTGCTCACCCCAGATCGCCTCCACCATGCCGAGACGCTGGCGTCGTCCCAGATCGAGGCGTGCCTCCGGGCCCGTGGATGGCTCCGGGGGCAGGGGCGCTGAGGCACTCATGAGGCGGGAAGCAGTTCGCCTTCGAACACCAGCGGGAAGGGGTTGCCAGTCTCGGCGCCGGTCGCGCTCCGGGCCAGGTCCTCAAAGCGCTCCTGCACCGCCTCCACGTCAGCTTCGCTGATGCGTTTCCACTGTTCGCGGCTGGCCCAGCGGATCAGCAGGGTGCCCTCCTCGCGCTCCGCATCCCAGAACAGATCGCGCCCGAGGAAGCCATCCTGCTGCGCCAGCCACGGTTCCCAGCTGCCGCGTTCCGCCTCCAGCCAGGCCTGGCGTGCTGCCGATGGCACGCGCACGCGCAGGTGCTCCACCACCACGACGTCGTAACCGGCGTCAGGATCGGCAAAGGCTGCGATGGCCACATCGGCATGGCTGGCGAGCAGCATCAGCAGTCCGAGCGCGATCGCCAGCACCCTAGAGAGCAGGGCGGCCATGGCGCTCATTCCTTCTGCAGCAGCGCCACGGCCTGGCAGGAGATGCCCTCCTCGCGGCCTTCGGGGCCGAGCCGTTCGTTGGTGGTGGCCTTGACGCCCACCTGATCCGGCTCCAGCCCCATGCGGGCGGCGATGGCGGAGCGCATCACCTCGATGTGAGGTTTGAGCTTCGGCCGCTCCGCCACCACCACCGAGTCCACGTTGATCACGCTCCAGCCCCGCTCGCGCACCAGCGCCACCACCTGCTCCAGCAGCACAAGGCTGTCGGCTCCCTTCCACTGCGGGTCGTCGGGGGGGAAGTACCTGCCGATGTCGCCCAGGCTCAGGGCTCCGAGCAGGGCATCCATGATCGCGTGCACCAGCACGTCGGCATCGCTGTGACCATCGAGCCCCAGACCGTCGGGGTGCTCCAGCCGTTGACCGCCCAGGATCAGTGGGCGTCCGCTCACCAGGCGGTGAATGTCGTAGCCGTTGCCGATCCGCAGCTGCATCGGGAGGGGCAGGAGTGCTTCTCCGGCGACCCTAGGGCTCGAACCCCAGCTCCTGGCTGCTGGAACGGTCCGTGTCCTCGGCGTCGGGGTCGTGGTCGGACGCCAGAATCTGCAGGCGGTTGCCGTCGCGGCCCATCACCAGCACGCTTCGGCCCTGGGGCAGCGGCGTTGTCGTCTCGAGGTTCACGGCCGCCCAGCTCTGGCCTCGCCAGCGCACGCGTCCGCCGCTGCGTCCGGCTTCGAAGCCGCTGATCACGCGGGCCTGTTCGCTGCTGCCGGCGGCGGGGATCGCCGGTGCCCGTCGCTGTGACCAGCGCCGCAGGGCCAGCAGCAGGGCGGTGGTGGCGCCCGCGAACAGCAGCAGCTGCCAGGGCAGCGCCAGCGTCGGCAGCGCTGCGCTCAGCAGCGACAGCCCCAGCGCCGCCAGCGCCGCGGCCAGCAGACCATCGAGATCGGCCCCGAGCCAGGTGATCGCCAGCGCCGTCAGGGCCAGCACGAACCAGATCAGCGCGGCCATGGCGGCGGTGGGTGGTGGTGGAGCGATCGCTCCATGCTGCCTAGGGTGCGGCTGGTTGCGCTCCGGTCCGCATGGAAGCTCTGCTTGGTCTGCCTGCCCTGGCGGTGATCGCCCTGCTCGGGCTCAACAGCGTCAAGGTCACCAGCGGCGGTCAGTCGCGCCTGGTGGAGCGCCTCGGCCGCTACGACCGCCAGCTGCAGCCGGGGCTCTCGCTGGTGCTGCCCCTGGTGGAGCGCGTGGTCAGCCATGAATCGCTGAAGGAGCGGGTGCTCGACATCCCGCCGCAGCAGTGCATCACCCGCGACAACGTGGCGATCGAAGTCGATGCGGTCGTGTACTGGCAGCTGCTGGAGCATGCCCGCGCCTACTACGCCGTCGACAACCTCCAGGCGGCCATGGTCAATCTGGTGCTCACCCAGATCCGCGCCGAGATGGGCAAGCTCGACCTGGACCAGACCTTCACCACCCGCAGCGAGGTGAACGAAACCCTGCTGCAGGAGCTGGATCAGGCCACCGACCCCTGGGGCGTGAAGGTGACCCGCGTCGAGCTGCGCGACATCCAGCCCTCCCGCGGCGTGCAGCAGGCGATGGAGCAGCAGATGACGGCCGAGCGCGAGAAGCGCGCCGCCATCCTGCGCTCGGAGGGTGAGCGCGAATCCCAGCTCAATGCGGCCCGCGGCCGGGCCGAGGCGCTGGTGCTCGATGCCAGGGCCAAGCAGGAGGCCCTGCTGCTGGAGGCCGAAGCCCAGGCCAAGCAGCAGGCGCTGCTGGCCCAGGCCCGCGCCGATGCCGCCACCCGCCTGGCCGAGGCGATGCAGGCCCATCCCCAGGCTGGCGAGGCGATCCGGCTGCTGCTGGCCCGCGACTGGATGGCGATGGGGGAGGCGATGGCCAACGCCCCCGCCGGCAGTGTGCTGATGGTGGATCCCCAGAGCCCGGCGGCGCTTCTCACCGCCCTGCGGGGGCTGCAGGAGCGCGGCGCCTCGGCTCAGCCTCCGGCCGCCTGAGCGCCGGCGTCCACCGATTGCTCGTTCTGCCAGCGGGCGAACAGATCTGGCCGCCGCTCCCGGGTGCGCTCCAGCTGCTGGGCGTGGCGCCAGCGGGCGATGGCCCCATGGTCGCCGCTGCGCAGCACATCCGGCACCGTCATGCCCCGGAACTCAGCCGGGCGGGTGTAGTGGGGGTGCTCCAGCAGCGGGGTGCTGTGGCTCTCCTCCTCCAGGCAGGCCTGGGTGCCAACGGTGCCGGGCAGCAGTCGCACCACGCCGTTGATGATCGTCATCGCCGGCAGCTCGCCGCCGGTGAGCACGAAATCGCCGATCGACACCTCCTCATCGGCCAGGGCGCGGATGCGTTCGTCGAAGCCCTCGTAGTGGCCGCAGAGGAACACCAGCTGGTCGCAGTCCGTGGCCCAGCGGCGCAGATCCGCCTGCTGCAGCGGCCTGCCCTGGGGGCTCATCAGCAGCACCCGCCGCCGCTGCAGCACCGGGATCGCCTCCACGGCGGCGTACACCGGCTCGGGTTTCAGCACCATCCCGGCGCCGCCGCCGTAGGGCTCGTCGTCGACCTTGCGGTAGCGATCGGTGGCGAAATCGCGGGGGTTGTGCAAGTGCAGTTCGGCGATGCCGGCGCCGAAGGCCCGGCCGATCACCCCCAGGCCAAGCAGCGGTGCGAACGCCTCCGGCGCCAGGCTGACGACGTCGAGCCGCATCCGCTCAGGCCGCCGCGGCCGCGGGCCGGCTCACCCGGCGGATCTCCGAGCAGAAGCTGGCCCGGCTGGGGCTGCCATCGGCCGCGCTCTCGAGGGTGGAGCGCAGGCGCAGGTTGGGTTTGGTGAACCAGATGCGCTCGCGCAGTTCCCGCTCCCCGGCTGTGAGGGTGAGCTCCAGGCTGCCGTCGGGCCAGAGCTGCCAGCTGCCGCGCTGATCGCCGGCACGGAAGCCGCCATCGGCCGTGAAGTGCAGCCGGCGCGGCGGTTCGCCCTTGGGGCCCACGCTCAGGCCACCGGGCTCGCCACCAGCCTCCGGTTCGAGGTAGGTCACCATCAGCTCACCGCGCTCGCTGCTGTGCCATTCATCGCCAGCGGCTGCCTCGACGTCGGCGCTGGCGGCGGCGGGATCTTCGAGGGCGAAGCGGCTGCGCAGGCTCATCCATTCACCGGCGCAGAAGCGCAGGAAGGCCTCGATCGAGTCGGGTGGAAACGGCCCGGGGTCAGTGGCGGTCTGAGTCATGGCCGGCATTCTCTCAGCCACCGCGACGTTCTGGCCGTTCCCGTGTCGCTCAATCACCCCGGTAGCCCAGCTCCGCCAGTCGTGCCGCGCTGCGCCGCCAGCCCGGCACCACCTTCACGAACAGCTCCAGGTACACCGGCCCGCTGAACACCTTCTCCATCTGCAGACGGGCGCCGGCGCCGATCGTGCGCAGCATGCGACCGCCCTTGCCGATCAGGATCCCCTTCTGGCTGGCGCGCTCCACCAGCACCGTGGCCAGCACGGCGGTGCGCGGGCCGTCGTCCACGACCCGATCGATGCTCACCGCCACCGAATGGGGCACCTCCTCGCGGGTGTGGCTCAGCACCTGCTCACGGATCAGTTCGGCCATCAGCAGCTGCTCCGGCTGATCGCTCACCGCATCGGGCGGGTAGAGGTGCGGGCCGGGTGGCATGGCGGCGCTCAGGGCCTGTACCAGGCGCTCGGTGCCGGTGCCGGTCAGGGCGCTCACGGGGTGCAGCGGCCAGCCGAGCGGTGGCTGCGGCGTGGGGGTGGCGAAGTCGCCGCGACCCTCCAGCAGCTCGCGGTAGCTGGCGGCCAGTGCCTCGGCCTCGGCTGGATCCACCAGATCGTGCTTGTTCAGGGCCACATGCACCGGCACCCGGCAGTGGCGCAGCAGCTCCACGATGTAGCCATCGCCGCGGCCGGCGGGCTGGCTGCCGTCCACCAGCAGCAGGACGACATCGACATCGCCGATCGTGCCGCGCGCTGTTTTCACCAGCCGCTCGCCGAGCAGGTGGTGCGGCTTGTGGATGCCTGGGGTATCCAGCAGCACCAGCTGGGCCGATGGCGTGGTGAGAATCGCCCGCAGGCGGTTGCGGGTGGTCTGGGCCACGGGTGAGGTGATCGCCACCTTCTGACCGACCAGCTGGTTGAGCAGGGTGCTCTTGCCCACGTTCGGCCGCCCGATCAGGGCCACGAAGCCGGAGCGGAAGTCCGCCGCTGCCCCGCCCGTTGCGCCGCCGGGGCCCGCCGAATCGGCGCCGCCGAGCAGCCGCGCCGATTCGGCAGGATCGGGGATCGGCAACAGCTGGCCGCCTTCCGCGTCGGAGTGGGGGATCACGCTCATGCCCTCAACAGTGGCACCCCGGCGTGGCACCCGGGGTGCACGGCGGTGCCCGGCGCTGGCAGCGGGTGTCTGCATAGGCTCGGGACCGCGATCCGCGCGCCTTCATGAGCGACACCCTCCGCGAACCCAGCTTCCCCCAGGCGATGGAGATCGCGGCCCAGTGGCTGGGCCTGTGGGAGCACGGCGAGCTCAGCGATGAGGTGCTGGCGGATCGCGTTGGCGAGCTGGTGGCCAGCCGCGATGGCGCCCGCGGTTTCTTTGTGGTGGCCCTGGCCGGCGACTGTCCGCTGATGGACCGCCTTCCCGATCCGCTGGTGATGGCGCTGCGGGCCGCCGGAGCCGGCGTTGTCGATCTCACCGCCCGCAACCTGGCGATGAGCACGGCGATGGCGTTGCACCATGGCCGGGCTGGCGATGAGGGGCAGCGCGGCGGTGCCGTGGATCAGGTGTGATGCGCGTGAAGCATCAGCCGCATCACTGCAGCGTCATCACCGCCGCTGATCAGTCGCGTCGGCCACCGCCATTGAGGGCGATGATCAGGCGCAGCACGAAGATGAACAGGTTGATGTAGGTGAGATACATCCCCAGGGCACCGGCCAGGTACTGGTCGTCGCTGTAGGTGCGGGGCATCGTGTAGAAGTCCACGAAGGCGGCTCCCACGAACAGCACGGTGCCGAAGCCGGCGATCATCAGTTCGAACCCGGTGCCGTGGAACATGCCCGGGGCGAAGATACCGCCCACGATCTGCACCAGCATGGCGATCACCAGGCCGAGGATGCCCAAGCCCACCACGCCGCTGAGGGCCTGGCCGACGCTGTCGCTCATGCGGCGGCCCATCACCGAGGCCGCCACGAAGGTGATGCCGGTGGCCAGAACCGCCGTGCCAACCGCGCCGATCCCGGCGACAGCCGTGGCGTAGTTCACAATGCCGCTCAGGGTGAAGCCGGTGATCAGGCTGTAGGCCGTCAGCAGGGGCAGCGCCGTGCTGTTGTTGCCCTTGAGGGCAACGTTCTGGGCTACGAAGAACAGGATGAAGTTGCCGATCAGGGCCACCCAGAACAGCGGCATGAACAGGGCGGACTTGGCCGCGATCATGCTGAGGCCTGCGAAGACGCCAGCGGCGGTGAGCACCATGCCGCCGCCCACGTAGGGCAGCGCCTTGTTCACCACATTCGGGCCCACCAGGGCGCCGTACTGGGCCTCGCGGATGGCCTCCTGGAAATTGCTGCTGGCCGGCATGGCTCAGGGGGGGTGACTGCTCACATCCTGCCAGCGCTCTCCAGGGAACGGGAGCAGTGCCGGCGGCCGGTCGGTGCGGATCTCCCTATCGGTTCGTCGGCTCAGGCCAGAGCCAGAGGCTCAGCAGGGCGATGCCGGTGCCGATGCAGGATTCAGCGAAGCGCAGCAGGGCATTGACCACCGGGCTGAGCTTTGGATCCAGGCTGGCTGTCACCATCACCACGATCACGGTGATGGCGGCCAGGCGTCCGTGGCTC
>RFPK01000007.1 GCA_009926195.1 Synechococcaceae bacterium WB4_1_0192
GGCGAACAGGGGCGAGTCGAAGCCCTGCTGCAGGCCAAGGCACGCGGAGGTGCCGGTGAGGAGAGCGGAATGGCTGGAGGGCATGCCCCCGGTTTCCACCAGCACCTTCGGATTCCAGCGGCGGTGCACCGCCAGTTCAATGAGCAGCTTGGAGAGCTGGGCACTGCCGCAGGCCGCCAGCCCCCACCAGAGCGGACCGTTATCGAGGATGGCCAGCAGGGGCGCCGACTCGGCAGCTGCGGCGATCAGAGCGCCGCTCATCGATCACGGCTCGTGATGTAGTCAGCGAGGGCCAGCAGTGGCGCAGCCTTGAGGGCAGAACCATCTCCCGTGGCGAAGGGGGCGATGGCAGCCTTGGCCTCGGCCACGAGGGCATCGGCGCGGCGACGCGACTCCTCCAGCCCCAGAAGCTTGGGATAGGTGGTCTTGTCAGCGGTCAGATCCTTGCCGGCGGTCTTGCCGAGCACCTCACTGCTGGCGGTCACATCAAGGATGTCATCGATGATCTGGAACGCCAGACCGATGCCGCGGGCATAGACGCGCAGGGCGTCGAGCAGGGCATCGCCGGCACCGGCGATCAGGGCACCGCTGAGCACGCAGGCCCGCAACAGGGCGCCGGTCTTGTGCAGGTGGATGTACTCCAGGGTCTCGAGGTCGACGTCCTTGCCCTCGCACTCCAGGTCCACCACCTGGCCTCCCACCAGACCGGGGGCACCGGAGGCCAGGGACAGTTCAGCGACCACCTTCAGCAGCTGTTCGGCCGGCACGCCAGGGCTGCGCAACGCCACCATCTCGAAGGCACGGGTCAGCAGGGCATCGCCGGCCAGGATCGCGTTGGCCTCGCCGTAGACCTTGTGGTTGGTGGGCCGGCCGCGGCGCAGATCGTCGTTGTCCATGGCCGGCAGGTCGTCATGGATCAGCGACATGGTGTGGATCATCTCCAGCGCCACCGCCGTGGGCCGCCCGTGGAGGTGCTGCCTGTGGCGCTGCCTGTGGCGCTGTCAGTGGTGGTCACCGGCGCGGTCATGGGGGCTGGGCCAGGGGCCATTGCTGGCGGCGATTCTCTCAGGCCGCGCTGATCACGGCAGCAGATCCGCCAGGGGCTGATCGAGACCGCAACGCTGACACCAGCTGGCGACGGTGTTGACCAACAGCAGCGTCACGGTCATCGGGCCGACACCACCGGGCACCGGCGTGATCGAACCGGCGATCGGCTCCACCTCCTCGAAGCGCACATCGCCGCAGAGTCTGGCCTTGGCCTGCGGACCGGCCGCCGGATCGGGATCGAGCCGGTGGATGCCGACATCCACCACCACCGCCCCGGGCTTGACATGCTCAGCGCCGATCATGCGGGCGCGACCTGCGGCCACCACGAGCACATCGGCCTGGCGGGTGAGCTCCGGCAGATCACGGGTGCGGGAGTGGGCGACGCTCACCGTGGCATCCGCGGCCTGGAGCATCAGCGCCATCGGCTGACCCACCAGGATGCTGCGTCCCACCACCACGGCCCGCTTGCCGGCCAGGTCCACGCCAGCGGCGCTCAGGAGGGCCATCACCCCGGCTGGGGTGCAGCTGCGGGGGCCGGGCTCGCCCTTGAGCAGTCGCCCGAGGTTGAGGGTGTGCAGACCATCGGCATCCTTCTCCGGATCGATCGCCGCCAGCAGCGGGCGCTCATCCAGGCCCGCCGGCAGCGGCAGCTGCAGCAGGATGCCGTCCACCGCTGGATCGGCGTTGAGGCGCTGAATCGTGGCCAGCACCTCCGCCGCCGGGGTCTCGGCCGGCAGGTGGGCGCCAAGATTGGTGATGCCGATGCGGCTGCAGGCCTTTTCTTTGTTGGCGACGTAGACACCGCTGGCCGGATCGTCGCCCACGCGGAGCACTGCAAGACCCGGCGGGCGGCCGGCCCGGTCAAGGCGCTCCGCCACAACGGTCTGCAGGCGGGTCTCGATCGATGCCGCCAACTGGCGGCCATCCAGACGCGTGGCCATGGCGCGGGAATGGAATCGACTGCTCTCAGCATGCAACGGCAGGGCTAGCGTGACCTCCTTCCTCATGGGCTTCGTTGACCCGCCCGGGCCCCGGCCATCCATCGCTGCGCCAGCCGATCCAGCAGCCGCTGCGCATCCTGCAGCGCCTGTGGCGGCGGCTGCTGCGCCTGGAGAGCCCCCGCCAGGCGCTCAGCCGCTGGCGGAATCGCGACACCATCGCCGTGCTGGTGGGCTGCCTGCTGGTGGCCCTGGTCTCCAGCTGGCCCTGGTTGGTGGAACCAAGCCTGCGTCCAGGGATCCCGGCCCCGTTCACGGTGCGCGCGCCCAAGGCGGCCACGGTGGTCGATTCCGATGCGCTGGAGCAGCGCCGCTCCCAGCTGGGGCCGCGCAGCCATGTGCAGGTGGTTGATCCACGCATCAACCACGATCTCGAACAGCGGCTCGAACGCCAGCTTCAGGCCATCACCCGCCTGAGTGGCAGCGCTCAGGACCGTGTGCCCCCCCTGGATCTCAAGCCCCCCGAACGGCAGTGGCTGGAGACCGTGTCCGCCGACGAGCTGGTCAACTGGCAGAACCAGATCCGCCAGGCCCAGCGGCTGATGCTGCAGCAGGGAATCGTGGGCAGCATCGCCCGCCAGCAGCTGGAGCACGCTGCCGCCCTGCACCTGCAGCAGCTCAGCGGTCCCGAACTCAGCCTCGGCAGCCGCGTGCTGGCCACCAACCTGCAGGGGCGCAGCAACCTGCGGATCGATGCCGCCCTGACCCAACGGCTGATCGAGGACCTGCTCACCCAGCAGGGCATCCCGACGATCAGCGTTCGCCAGGGGGAACTGATCACCCGCCAGGGAGAGGCGATCAGCCCCCAGGCCTATGCGGTGCTCGACTACTTCGGCCTCGTGAACCGCCGGCCCCTGATCGGCGCCTGGCTCCTCCATGCCCTGGAGGCCCTGGCCGGGTGCGGCGTGATGGTGCTGCTGATCCGGCGCCACCGCGCCAGCCTCGAACCCCGCCAGGCGTTGCTGGCCCTGGGGCTGCTGCTGCTGGTGCAGGGCTGCAAGCTCTGGCTGGGTGGTGCCGTGAGTCCGCTGGCGCTGCTGGTGCCTCCAACCCTGCTGCTGGCCCAGGGGCTCGGCACCAGCGCCGGCCTGGCCTGGCTGGCCCTGGCCAGCCTGCTCTGGCCACTGCCGCTGGCCACCTTCAACGATCAGCGCATCCTGGTGGCGGCGGCCGTGGCGGCACTGACGGCGGTACTGGCGGGACGACAGCGCAGCCGCGCACAGCTGCTGCAGCTGAGCCTGCTGGTGCCGCTGGTGGCGCTGGCGGCGGAATGGCTGTTGCTGCAGCTGGCGGTGGCCCGGGGTGAAGGCGATGGCCTGCTGCCGATTGGCGCCGACCTGCCAGGCGAGGCGCTGCTGCTGGCGGGGCTGCTGCTGGGGGTGCTGCTGCTCAGCCCCCTGCTGGAGAGCTTCTTCGATCTGCTCACCCGCAGCCGACTGCTGGAGCTGGCCGATCTGGAACGGCCGCTGCTGCGGCGCCTCTCCTGCGAGGCGCCGGGCACGTTCGAGCACACGCTGATGATCTGCGGCCTGGCCGAAGAGGGCGCCCGCGCGATCCAGGCCGACGTTGACCTGATCCGAACCGGAGCGCTTTACCACGACGTGGGCAAGCTGCACGGGCCACACTGGTTCATCGAGAACCAGGAGAGCAGCGACAACCCCCACGACCGCCTCGATGACCCCTTCCTGAGCGCCGGCATCCTGCAGGCCCACGTCGATGAGGGCCTGCGGCTGGCGCGCCGCTACCGGCTGCCGCGACCCCTGGCCGATTTCATTCCCGAGCACCAGGGCACGCTCAAGATGGGCTACTTCCTGCATGAAGCCCGCCAGCGGGATCCCGGGGTGAGCGAGAGCTCCTTCCGCTATCGCGGCCCCACGCCCCGCAGCCGCGAGACGGCGGTGCTGATGCTGGCGGATGGCTGCGAGGCGGCCCTGCGCTCCCTGCCCCCGGACACCGATGCCCAGCGGGCGCGTGCCATGGTGCGCCGCATCGTCGATGCCCGCTGGCAGGACGGACAGCTCTCCGCCAGTGGTCTCAGCCTGGCGGAGCTGGAGCTGTTGGTGCGCGCCTTCGTGCGGGTATGGCGGCGCATGCGCCATCGCCGCATCCCCTACCCGATCCCAGCCCGCAAGGGTTACAGCGCCTGAACGGGACGCCAACCTGACGCATCGAGCACAGTGATCCACAGACACCAGAGCGAGACGACCTGGCAGCGGGCCTGGTACCCGGTGGCCTTTCTCGATGACCTCGATCGCGAGCGCCCCCAGGCCTTCACGCTGCTGGGACAGGATCTGGTGCTCTGGTACGACCGAGGCGAGCAGCGCTGGTGCGCCTTCGCCGATGTCTGCCCGCACCGGCTGGTGCCCCTCTCACAGGGGCGCCTCAACGACGATGGCCAGCTGGAGTGTCCTTACCACGGCTGGAGCTTCAACGGCGACGGGCAGTGCACCGCCATCCCCCAGGCTCAGGAGGGGCAGGCGATCGGCCAGCGCAGCCACTGCCGCGCCTACGCCACCGCAACGGGGCAGGGGCTGCTGTTCGTGTTCAGCGGTGCGGCACCTGAGGCCGACGGCCATCCGCTGCCGCTGCTGCCGATGCTGAAGCAGCAGGGCAAAGGGAGGACGGGCTGGGATGAAGGCTGGATCGTGCAGGACATCGCCCGCGACCTGCCGATGGACGCGCTCACCCTGCTGGAGAACGTGCTGGATGCGAGCCATGTGCCCTTCACCCACCACGCCACCGTCGGCCGGCGCGACACGGCTGGACCGGTGAACCTGCAGCTGACCAGCTTCGGCCCGGAGGGGTTCACGGGGGAGTGGCCGGAGGGTCCACGCCGCGGCAAGCTCGGCAGCCAGCACACCACCTACGCGGCCCCGTGCCTGATGTGGCACGACCTCACGGCACCGGGCTTCGCCCGCTTTCTCACCGTGGTGTATGCCACCCCGATCCGGCGCGGCGAATGCCGCCTGTTCGCCCGCTTTCCCTTCCAGTTCCGCTCCCCCTGGCCGGCGCGACTGCTGGGACTGCGGCCGCGCTGGCTGCAACACCTCGGCAACCACACGGTGCTGGAGGACGACCAGATCTTCCTGCACTGGCAGGAGCGGCTGTTGGAGCAGCGGGGCGGCAGCCAACACGCCATCCGCAATTTCCACCTGCCCACCGCCGCCGACCGCTACATCCGCGCCCTGCACGACTGGGTGAACCGCTATGGCGGTGAGCCCTTCGCGGGCCAGCCCCTGCCGCCACGCCTCGGAGAAGCCGCGCTGATGGACAGGCTTGAGGCCCACACCCGCCACTGCCGCAGCTGTTCAGGGGCTCTGCGCCGGCTGACGCACGTGCAGCAGCTGTGCGAGCTGCTGGTGGTGGCCGGCCTGGCGGGCCTCGCCTGGTGTGGCGGCAGCGGCGCCGGCGGCACCGCCCTGGTGGCCCTGCTGCTCACGGCCGCGGCCCTGGCCTGTCGCTGGCGCTGCCAGGCCTGGATCCAGCAGCTGAAACGCGGCAGCGGCCAACCACCACGCAACCGGCTCAGCGGCCGCGGGCGCGGGCGCGCAAGGCCCGGCCGCTGAGCACCGCCCGGGCCTTGCGCTCCAGGATCAGGCCGGCGCTCACCAGGGTGATCGCATTGGCGATGATCAACGGGCCGTCGCCGGTCAGCAGACCGTAAAGGCCCCAGAGGGCGATGCCACTGGTGAACAGCACATACATGCGCAGGGAGATGGCGCTGGTGTCACCGCTGCGCAGGGTCTTGATCGCCTGGGGGAAGAAACTCAGCGTGGTCAGACTTGCCGCCACATAGCCGAGAGCCGCGACGGAGGGCGAGGGACCGGCCACGAGGTTCGCGAGTCAGAAGGGACAGGGGGAGGCAAACACCAGCTCGGCACCGCTGCAGGGGTGCACGCAGCGCAGGTCGCTGGCGTGCAGATGCAGGCGCCGGGCCGCGGGCGCTCCGGCTGCAGCGTCGTCTGGACCATAGAGGGGGTCGCCCAGGATCGGATGGCCGATGACGCTGAGGTGCACGCGCAGCTGATGGGAACGGCCGGTCAGGGGCCACAGCTCCAGTCTGCTGTGGAGCGGCGGCAGATCTGAGACCGGCCCCAGCAGACGCCAGTCGGTGCGGCAGGGCTTGCCCGCGGGATCGGGGCCGTAGAGCGGCGGCTGGCGCTGACGCCGGGCCAGGGCCAGCTCGATCCGCCCCTGCATGGCCTGCGGCCGGCCGTGCACCACGGCGAGATAGCGCTTGTGCACCTGTCGATCGGCGAACTGGACACTGAGCCCCCGATGCACCACCGGATCCAGGGCCACCAGGATCAGGCCGGAGGTGTCGCGGTCGAGGCGATGCACAAGCTGGGCCTGCGGCCAGTGGCGCTGCACACGCGTGATCAGGGAGTCCGCCAGCTGGGGCCCGAGGCCGGGCTGACAGAGCAGTCCGGCCGGCTTGTCGAGCACCAGCAGATCCGCACCGGCATGAACGATCGCCTGCTCAGGGATCCAGGCCTCAGCGGATCGGGCCGGTGCCGCTGGCAGCATGGCCGGCCCCGCCCAGGACCCTGGCGATCTGATCGCGCCCATTGCCCTTGGCCAGATAGAGAGCCTGATCGGCCCGGTAGAAGAGGTCGGCGAACCCATGGTCGGCCGCCACCAGACCGGTGACCCCGCCACTGATATGGAGATGGTAATCCGACTGGCTGAACACGCCCGTCATCGCCGCCACGTCGGCGCGGATCGCCTCAGCGATCACCAGCGCCGCCTGCTCAGTGCAATCCGGCATCAGCACAGCGAACTCCTCATCGCCGATCCGACCGAACAGGTCCTGGGGCCGCAGGCGCCGGGCGGCCAGATGGCAGACATCCAACAGCACCTGATCGCCGGCCTGGTGCCCCCAGCGGTTGTTGATCTGGCGAAAATCATCGATATCGAAGTTGAACAGGCTCAGGGGCCGGCCATCGCGGCGCGCCTGCTGCAGCTCCTGCTCGCCAAGACAAAAGAAGCTGCCGCGGTTCACCAGACCCGTGACCGGGCAGAGACTGCTGTGGCGGCGCAGCTCCAGCTCCCGCATCACCAGCTCCGCCAACTGGCGCAGCTGGGCGACCTGGGGCGGGTCGAGCTGGCGGGGCCGACGATCGATCACGCAGAGGGTGCCGAGGTTGTGCCCCTCGGCGGACTGCAGGGGCGCGCCGGCGTAGAAGCGGACGCCTGGTTCCCCCTGCACCAGCGGGTTGTTGGCGAAGCGCTCGTCCAGCAGGGCGTCCGGCACCACCAGAACGTCATCGGCGGCGATGGTATGGGCGCAGAAGGCCATCGTGCGCGGGGTCTGGCGGGTTTCCAGACCATGGCGAGCCGGAAACCACTGGCGGTCGCGATCCACCAGCGACACCAGTGCGATCGGCATGGCCAGCACGGCGGCGGCCAGGTCGACGATCCGATCGAGATGGGGATCATCGGGGCTGTCCAGCACACCGTGGCGCTGCAGATCCCGCAGCCGCTGCTCCTCGTCGGCCGGGATCGGGTAATCGGGAAAGGGAGGCACCGCCGCGGCCGCCTGGAGGTTTCAAGCTAGGCAGGAGAACGGGCCCTGACGGGTCCGGCGCCGCTGGGTCAGACCCGACAGCCAGACAGCCATGGCAGGGTGCAGCCAGGCTCGCCACACTGCGCTCAGAGACGGCAGGCAGACCCTGCCCCCAGACCCTGCCGCAGCAGGAGGACATCCATGGCGCTCGAGCGGTTCAAGCAGGCCCTGGCCACCTTGCTGGATGGGGCCCCGAGCGATCCCCTGGAACGCGATGAGTACTTCGAGCTGCACACCCTGCCCACCGCCGGCGGCCAGGACTTCGAGGTGGTGATCTGCGACGAGGAACACGAGATCTTCGCGGTGATCTACACAGCGCGACTGTTCGACGAGGGGGAGGAGGGCCAGGAGGCGGTGGAGGCGCTGGTGCCGGCCTTTCTGCAGCAGGCCTTCGGCCTGGAGGCCGAGGAGTGGCAGACCACCGAACCGTTCGACCTCGGCTGGCGCAGCCGCGAATACCTGTGGTTCATGGAGTTCACGGTGCCGGGACTGACGCCGGTCTGCCGCTACGACTGAACCATCAGCAGCTGCAGGGCACCCTGGCGCCTGCTGAACAGCAGCACAACGGCGTTCCCCTCCGGGATGGGCAGGCCGGTGGCGCTACGCAGCTCCGCGCGCTCCACCAGCCCCATGCCGCAGGTCTCCACCAGGAGCAGCGGCAGGGTGCCCGCACCACCGCGCATCGCCTGCAGATCCAGGGCCTGACGGGCTGCAAGACGGCTGCGCTCAAGGCCGAGGCGCTCCACCAGCTCGCCCCAGAGATGATTCACCGGCGTGCCGGCCGCCAGATCAAGATCGAACGCCTGCATGCGGCGACCTGCATCAACCACCAGCTTGGCCTGCGACCCGTCGATCAGCTGTGGCGCAACTGCACGAAGTGGGGGGCGAACAGGAACACCATCTCGCCCAGACGCTCCTGCTGACCATCGAGGGCGAAAGCGCCTCCGGCCATGAAATCCGCGGCGCGCTGCGCCTGCTCAGGGGGGAGCGAGCTGAGGTTGAGCAGCACCGTGGCGTGATCGCGCAGGGCCAGCACCGCCTCCTGGACCGCTTCGAAGCAACTGGGCTGCATCACGACCACTTCGGCTCCCCAGCTGGCGGGGTTGGGGACGAAATCAGGGACGACAGGCTCCATGGTGACGTTCAGCCGTCCACTGACGGCTGCTCGAGCATGTCGATGCTGGGGGTGATGATTTCAACGGCATCCTCATTGTCGAGAAATGCCTCAAAAGAGCGATAACGACGGATCAACGGTGCAGCGGCAGGATCAGCGAACAACTCCTGCCAGGTGAGATCATCCGGCTTGGCCTCACGAAAGACCGCGAGAGCCTCATCGAGATCACCCGCGTCACCGACGGCTTCACCCTGCAGCACCAGTTCGTAGAAGGTCATCGCCACCACGGCAACAGGGACGCAGGCTGCCGAGGCCTGCGCAGCATGACCCGAAGATAGCGGCTGCGCCAGCGATGGCCAGAGCCGGAGCGAACCGCCCAGGCGGCCCGGTAACGAGAGATTGCACCTCCCTGCGGCCTGGGACAGCCTCGATAGCTTCTGGGCAGACCACCACCCCGACCATGAGCGTTGGCGAACTGTTCCTGGAGAGTGTTTCCACCGGAGTGATCACGGCCGAGGAAATCGACTGGATCACGGCGGAGCAACACCAGTTCAACCGTCAGGAGGAGGCAATCATCCTCAAACTGGGACGACTGCTCGATGCCGGCATCATTCAGATCGGCTGTCGTCTGTTCAACCACTGATCCGCTGGTTGCGGCGCGGAGGGCCTGGCTCAGCCGGGGATGAAACTGCGCAGGCGGCGCGCATCCTGGCCCGCCCGTTGCTGCAACTCACTGCAGCTGAGCCGCTGCTCCTCACGCTGCTGAGCAGCGACCACATCGCTCTCCTCAACGGCGAACCCCGCCGCTGCTGCCAGGGCCAGCAGATCCTCCAACGGCAGCGGCTGTCCGAGACGCTCCGCCAGCTCCGGGATCCTGCGCGCATGGTCCAGGAAGGCATCCAGTTGCTCCAGGGACATGACGCGATCAGGCGGTGGAGTCCCGTCCTAACGGCTCGAGGCGCTCCATTGGTCTGGCCAGAGGGCCTGCGCCATTCCAGACTTGCCACAGCAGCAACGGCGCGATGCAGCCCTCTTCGCCCCCACCGCCCCCTGGAACGGTCCTGCCGATCTGGATGCGGCGCGGCGGTGCCGCCCTGACCGGACTGCTGGCGGTGCTGTTCGTGGTGGTGGCGATGCAGGTGCGCCAGCAGGCCCAACGGCTGCAGGCGCTCCAGGATCGGCTTCAGGTCGTGGAGAACAACCAGGACCTTGAACGCACCAACGCCCTCGAGGAGCAGCTGCGCTCCACCGTGCAGCGGCTTCAGAACCTGGAGGGCATCGAACGCACCGTCCAGCGGCTCAGCAGCGAACAGGAGGCCCTGCGCCAGCAGCTGCGCAGCGGCATCAGCCCAGGCACCAGGGAACCGGAACCCCTGCCACCACCGGATCTTCAGCCACAGCCGCAGGTCCGTCCATGAGCGCTCGGGCCATGGGCCCTCGGACGGCAGAGCCAGCCGCGCGGCTGGACGCGGTGCAGACCCCGGTGATCCCGGTGATGGGCGAACTGATCCGGCAGACACCGGGCTGTCTCAGCCTGGGGCAGGGGATGGTGCACTGGGGACCGCCGAGGGCCACGCTTGAGGCCGTCCACACGGCTCTGGCGCAGGAGCAGGACCTCAACCCCTATGGAGCGGTGGCTGGAGAACCGGAGCTGCATGAGGCGCTGGTCCAGTGGCTGCGGCGGCACCACCAGATCAACCTGGACGACTCAAGCCTGCTGATCACCGCCGGCAGCAACATGGCCTTCAACGCCATCGTGCAGGTGCTGTGCGATCCCGGCGATGAACTGATCCTGCCGATTCCCTGGTATTTCAATCACGAAATGGCGATCCGACTGGCCGGGGGCCGGCCGGTGGGGGTCCAGGCGGGGTTGATTCCCGATCCAGAGCGCCTGGCGGCGGCGATCACAGCTCGGACCCGGGCGATCGTGACCGTCTCCCCCAACAACCCCAGCGGCGCCGTGTGGCCGCCGGAGGTGCTGGCGGCGATCAACCGACTCTGCGCCAAGCACGGCCTGCTGCACATCAGTGATGAGGCCTACGGGCTGTTCGGCCATGGCACCACGCCCGTGCACAGCCCTGGAAGCGCCGCCGGCAGTGGCGAGCACACGATCACGCTGGGATCCCTGTCCAAGAGCCACGGCATGGCCGGCTGGCGGCTGGGCTGGGCCGTGGTCCCGCGGGCGCTGCAGGCCGATCTGGCCAAAGTGCAGGACACGATCCTGATCTGCCCGCCCCGGTTGATCCAGCGGGCCGCCATCGGTGCCCTCTCGGTCGGCGCGGGCTGGTGCCAGGAGCGCATGGTGAACCTGGCGGCCCGGCGGCTGCGGGTCCTGGCGGCCCTGAACCAGGCCGATGGCCCGTGGCGGGTGCTTGGACCGGCGGATGGAGCCTTCTATGTGCTGCTGGAACTGCAGAGCGCCTGCAGCAGCGATCAGGCGATGGAGCGCCTGATCCGCCAGCACGGCGTGGCGCTGGTGAGCGGCCGCAGCTTTGGACTGGACGGCTGCTGCCTGCGACTCAGCTACGGGATGCTCGGCGACGACGACCTGGACGAGGCCCTGCGCCGCCTGCGGCGGGGACTGCGGGAGATCGCGGCGGATCAGCGGGTCGGTTGAGGCCAGCCCGGTGTGATCAGCCCAGCAAGCGGGTCAGCGCCTCCGCTCAGCCCTTCACCGCATCACCGCTGGCGCTGGGCAGGATGTAACGCTGCAGACCGAGGAACAGGACCAGCACCGGCAGGATTGAGACGACGGCGCCGGCGGCGACAAGACGCCAGTCGAGGGAGAAGCTGCTGGAGAGTTGCTGCAGCCCCAGGGGCAGGGTGTACAGATTCGGGTCATCAAGGATCACCAGCGGCCAGAGGAAATCACTCCAGCTACCGATGAACACGAACATCGCCAGGGTAATCAGATCGGCCCGGGCCGCCGGAATCATCACGTTCCACCACTCGCCCAGGGGCGTACAGCCGTCGATGCGGGCGGCCTCCTCCAGCTCCACCGGCACTCCGGCAAAGCTCTGGCGCAATAGAAAAATGCCGAAGGCGGTGGCGGCCTGGGGCAGGATCAGGGCCCAGAGGGTATTGCGCAACCCCAACTGCACCATCAGGAGGTAGAGGGGAATCATCACCACCTGAAACGGGATCAGGATCGTGCTTACCACCAGCGCCAGCACCAGGCCCCGGCCGGCGAAGCGCATCCGCGCCAGGGGATAGGCCGCCAGAGAACAGAACAGCAGGTTGGCGACCACCCCCAGTCCGCTCACGATCGCGCTGTTGCGGATGTACGTGAGCATCGGGCTGTCGGCGAACAGACGTCGGTAGGCCTCCAGGCTGGGCTGGGCCGGCAGCAGCGCAGGCGGGGTGGTGAAGATGTCCTCCGCTGGGCCCTTGAGCGAGGTGCTCACCAGCCATAGCAGCGGCACCAGCATCGCCAGGGCGATCAACAACAGCACGGCCAGCTGCAGGGCGCTGGCCAGGGGTGTGCGCTTCGGGCCGCTGCTCGGTTCAGCCATCAGAGGCGGGGGCGTTCGGCAGCCGCCAGATCGCCAACGTGCAGACCGGTTTTCTGCGGATGCAGGGGCGTCCGCTGCTGACCGGCCACCAGACGGTTCAGGGCATTCACGAAGGCCTGAGCAGCCGCCACCACAATGTCCGTGTCGGCAGCATGACCGGAATACAGCACGCCATCGGCCCGCAGGCGGATCGTCACCTCACCCATGGCATCGATGCCCTCGGTGACCGACTTCACCGAAAACTCCACCAGCTCGTTGGGCACCCGTGCCAGCTGGTTGAGGGCCTGACAGACCGCGTCCACGGGACCGGTGCCGATCGCCGCGTCGGTCAGTTCCGCCCCATCGGTGTTGACCAGGGTGATCGTCGCGGTCGGTTGCAGACCGGTGCCGCAGCTCACCTGCACCCGCTTCAGGCTGTAGCGGGGCTCATCAGCCTGCTGAACCTGTTCACTGACGATTGCCTCAAGATCGCGATCGGAAATCTCCCGCTTGCGATCAGCCAGTTCCTTGAACCGAGCAAAGGCATCATCCAGATCATCCCGCTCCAGGTTGTAGCCCAGCTCCTCAAGACGGGCGCGGAAGGCGCTGCGTCCGCTCAGCTTGCCGAGGGAAATACGGTTATCGGCCAGACCCACAGTACGGGCGTCGATGATCTCGTAGGTGAGACGGTTTTTCAGCACACCATCCTGGTGAATGCCACTCTCATGGGCAAAGGCATTGGCACCGACAATCGCCTTGTTCGGCTGCACCGCCATGCCGGTGAGGTTGCTGACAAGACGGGATGTCTTGGTGATCTCTTCGGTGCGCACGCGAGTCAGCGGCTCAGCGCTCTCCGGTGGCCGGCCGAGGAAAGGATTGAAGTAGCTGCGGCGCACGTGCAGCGCCATCACCAGCTCCTCAAGCGAAGCATTGCCAGCCCGTTCACCGATGCCGTTGATCGTGCACTCCAGCTGGCGGGCGCCGTTCTTGACGGCCTCGAGGAAGTTGGCCACCGCGAGGCCGAGGTCGTTGTGGCCATGCACCGAGATCACGGCCTGATCGATGTTCGGCACATGGCGGTTGATGCCATCAATCAGGGCACCAAACTCGGCAGGGGTGGCGTAGCCCACCGTGTCCGGAATGTTGATCGTGGTCGCACCGGCGGCGATCGCTGCCTCAATCACCTGATACATGAACTCCGGATCGGAGCGACCGGCGTCCTCACAGGAGAACTCGACGTCATCAACCAGGGAGCGGGCGTAGGCCACCATCTCGCTGGCGATCTGCAGCACTTCGGCGCGACTCTTGCGCAGCTTGTGCTCAAGGTGGATGTCGCTGGTAGCGATGAAGGTGTGAATGCGGCGGTTGGCGGCGGGCGCCACCGCCTCGGCGCAGGCCCTGATGTCGCCCTGGGCGGCCCGGGCCAGGCCGCAGATCACCGGCCCCTCCGGGGTCCCCACCGCGGCGGCGATCCGTTGTACGGCGTTGAAATCACCGGGGCTGGCGAAAGGGAAACCAGCCTCGATGATGTCCACACCCAGCCGGGACAGCTGCTGCGCGATCGCCAGCTTCTCCTCCAGATTCAGGCTGGCACCGGGCGATTGCTCACCATCGCGGAGCGTGGTGTCGAAGATCAGAACCCGGCCGGGATCGCGCGCCATGACGGCAATAAGTCGGAATGGATATGAGTTAGCCCCAGTCTAGGGGGTGCCAGCCCCGGCGTTCAGGTGCGGCCGAACACCGGCTGCTGCTGCGCCTCCGCCTTCTCCAGCTGCGGTCGCAGCGTCGCCAGATCGACGAAGCGATCGGCGGCATTGCGCAGCTCCCGCGGCACCATGCCATCGGTGCTCATCAGCACGGTCCTGGATCCGCGGGCCCGCAGCACCTCGAGCAGGCGCTCCAGATCGCGGCTGCCGCTCAGGAGCCAGACCTCATCGCTGCGATGGGCGACCGCCATCAGATCGATGGCGATTTCCACATCCAGGTTGGCGCGGGCGAACTGACGGTGCTCAGGGTCACCGCCCAGCTCGCGCAGGGGCTTGGTGCGCACCGTGAAGCCCAGGCTGGTGAGGGCGTCGCGGAAGGGGCGCTGATCGGCGGCATCACGGATACCGGCATACCAGAAGGCGCTGCCGATCACCAGGCCAGGCGTGGCAGCGGCGAGCTCGAGCAGGCGACGGGGATCGAAGAACCAGCCCAGCTTCTGCTGCACGTAGAACATGCTGTGGCCATCAACTGCCAGAGCCAGCTGCATCGGCACCCCGTGGGCCTGCTGGATGTGCTCGAGCAGGCGGCTGCGGATCCCCAGCAGGCGCCACGGCTGAGCATGGGGCTCTCGCCCACGCTTTTGTCGCTGCTGAGCAACGTTGAACTGAGCCGGCGCTTCGGGCCCTGGCTGGCGGTACGCCAGCAGCTGCTGCACCGGGCTCCAGCCCAGCACACCGCCGCCGCCAACGACCTGGCCGAGCGCCTGGAACGGGCCGCCACGGCCTGGCAGACCTGCGGGGGCAACCTGCTGCCGCGCTTCCGCCGCCTGCAAGAGGCGGGGGTCCTTGATCTGCTCACCTGCGCCGCCACCCACGGCTACCTGCCGCTGCTGCGTGATTGCCCCGAAGCGGTGCGGGCCCAGCTGCTGACGGCGGTGCGGGAGCACGAGCGGCTGCTGGGGGTGCGGCCCCAGGGCATCTGGCTGCCGGAATGCGCCTATTACGAGGGACTGGACCGGCAATTGGTGAGTTGCGGTCTGCGCTACGCCATCCTCGATGCCCATGGCCTGCTGCACGGCCAGCCACGCCCGCGCTACGGCGTCTACGCCCCGATCTGCACCCCGGCGGGCATGGCCTTCTTCGCCCGCGACAGCGAATCGACCCTGCCGGTGTGGAGCGCCCGCGACGGTTATCCCGGCCAGGCCTCCTACCGGGAATTCCACCGTGATCTGGGCTGGGATCTACCGGCCGAGGAGCTGGAGAGCCGGGGCATCGGCTGCCCGCGACCACTCGGGTTGAAGCTGCACCGCGTCAGCGGGCGCCAGTGCAGGCTGGAGGACAAGCAGCCCTATCAGCCCGGCGAGGCCAGCGCCACCGCCGTCGCTGACGCCCGCCACTACCTGCGGGGCCGGGCCGAACAGCTGTCGGCCCTGGATGGCGCCATGCAGCGCCCGCCGTTGCTGGTGGCCCCGTTCGATGCCGAACTGTTTGGTCACTGGTGGTTTGAAGGCCCCCAGTTTCTGGCGGGCGTGTTCAAGCAGGCCCATCAGTGCGGCGTTGCGCTGATCACCCTGCGGGAGAGCCTCAGCCGCGGCGACAACCTGCAGCTCTGCCAGCCTTCACCCTCAAGCTGGGGGCAGGGTGGCTATCACAACTACTGGCTGAACGACAGCAATGCCTGGGTGATTCCCCAATGGCACCGTGCATCCCGGGCGATGGTGGAGCGGGTGAATCGCGGCGTTGCCAGCGCCGCCGATCGCGACCTGCTCAATCAGGCCGGGCGCGAGCTGTTGCTGGCACAAAGTTCGGACTGGAGCTTCATCCTGCGGGCCGGCACCACCACGGAACTGGCCAGGGAGCGGATTGAGCGCCATCTCAGTCGGTTCTGGTGTCTGATGGAGGCACTCGACCAGGGCACGTCACCGCCGCCGGAGTGGCTGGCAGCGATCAGCCGCGAGGACAGCCTGTTCCCACGGCTCAATGCAGCCGACTGGGCCACGCCAGCGCGACGCCTGAGCGCCTCTACGGACTGACTGTCCGTGTTCAGGACGGGGGAGGCTGTTACAGCTGATCCACCAGAACCCAGTGTCTGAACAACTCCGTCAGACGTCCTCGACTCTCCTGACGAGCCAGCCAATCGTCGACAAAATCCAGAAAACCACGATCGGAACCACCGACCAGCACCACCAGGCGGGAACCCATGTCGGCGCCGAACAGGGGCAGCATCGTCAGGCTTGGATGGAGCACGGCCAGTCGCAAACCTCCAGCTGCACCCCGAGATGGCGGCTCAGGGCCTTGGCCAGGTCAACGTCGTAGCCCACGAGCTGGCCGGCGCGATTGCGGAAGACCCAGGGAGGCTGATCGCCCCGCAGACCCACCCGCAGGACATGCCGGGCCTGCATGGCATCCATGTTGATCGGGGCTGGGATGAGGCCGCTGCAGGCCACAACCTGAAGGGCAACGGAGGGAACGGTGCTGCGACGTGCGAGCAGCAGCTGATCGTTGCGATACGAACCGGCCAGGTTGCGGGCCAGCAATGCCCTGCTGCCACTGCCGAGCCCCACGCTGAGCAGAACCAGCATGGCCCCGCCACGCAACAGTGGCGCAGGACGGAAGCGAAGGACACCGAGGCTAGAGCACACCACCAGAATCACCAGCACGGCGAGCCCCAGCAGCGAGAGCACCTTCTCCTGGCGGTAGAGCCACTCACCGTTGATCTGAACCAGGCCGATCAGGTTGGCGGGCAGACCCAGCTCCTGCAGTTCCAGTCGCACCGCACTCTTGAGCCCACCGGTCACGGCTGGAATCCCGCTGGCGAGCATGCGCAGGATGCCGGGCGGGTCCATCGGCCGATCGACGAACCAGGCAGCGAAAGGCAGGAACAGCAGGCTCACCACCTGACCGAGATTGGGCAGGGCGAAGCCCACCGGCATCAGTGCGCTGATCTCCTGCATGGCTTTCTGACGCCTGGAGGGGTCGGCATCGGGCAGCAGGCGCGAGACCTCCTCGCTCAGGCTTTCATTCAGCAGGGGGAGCGCGATCAACAGATTGGCGCTGCTGGCGGTGATGGCCAACGGCCCCCGCAGAATGCGCCAGCTGGCGGCCAGATCGAGCGGTGTGAGCACCACGATCGCCGTGAAACCCAGCACCACCGCCGGAAAGTTGTTGTCGGACAGGGCCGAGAAGATGTTGAACGGCAGATAGAGGCCCACCAGATCCGGGGCCTCAGGCCGCTGCAACATCTCCGGCCGAAAGAAGCTTGAGGAGATCAGATCCGGCAGCAGGGCTGGCAACAGCACCACCATCAGGGCGCCACTGGCCAGGATCGCCAGCAGCACCAACCCAGCGCTACGCGAGAGCAAGCGCATGGAGGAGGGCTGGAGGCTGCCGAGAGAGCCGATCAGCTCGCAGATCAGATAGGGCATCACGGCAATCTGTGAAGCCCGCAGGAAGATCTGCCCCAGAGGTTCCAGCAGCGCAGCCCGTGGGCCGAGCACAACAACGGCCAGAATCCCCAGCAGCAGCGCCAGAATGCACTGGCTGCCAATGGAGGAAGGCAGCACACGGATCATGCGACGCAGCAACGACATCCTTCAGGAGCTGATCAACCGCAGCAGCAGCGCCAGTTCGCGGCCCTGCTGCTGCATCAGTCCCCAACGCACACTCCAGGGCGCCACCGCGAACAGACGCAGCATGGCGGCAATCAGCTGCGGCAGGCTGAGGGTATTGGTCAGAAAGCCATACCACTGGGCAGTCGGCAGGCTGAAGAAGGTGCGGAAGAACAGCCGCAGCTGATCCTCCGGGTAGCGCATCAACTTCTCCAGTCCAAAGCGATAGAGGGCATGTTTACGGCGCAGCTCGAGGGGCCAGAGAGCCTGCCAGGCGCACCGCGCCAGAGCCGGGGCATCCAGTGCCGGATCGGCCAGGCCATCGGCGATCACCTGCGCCAGCTCGGGCGCCCGACGCAGCAGGGCACCCACCAGGTAGCCGGAGGCCGGATGCACCAGGCTGGCGGCACCCCCGAAGCCAACCACCTGCTGGGTCAGATCCGGCAGGGGCAGATTCATCGGGAACAGACAGAACTCCTCATGCTCCACGGTGATGACGGCCACACCCGCATGGGTCAGCCGACGCTCAAGGCGCTGCCGCAGCTCGTCGTAGGGAACGGGCGGAGCCAGAGCCAGGGATGTCTCCTCCACGAAGAAACGGCCGCCACCGAGATCCATGGCATAGAGAAAGGTCGGTGGCCCGGCCTCACGCTCCGCGGGGCTGAGGTGATCAGAGCGGTAGTCCATCAGCACGAACTGCCCGGCTTGCACCGGGGGCGCCGTGAAGGTGCCGACGATGCCGTAGGCAGCCTGGCCAGCCACAGGCCCCTCATCGGGCCGGCGCAGAAACACCGGCTGATGCCCGCTGGCATCGATCACCAGCCGGGCCCGCCACTGGCGGCCATCGCGGGCGGTGACCGTGGAACCATCGCGGTCGTGAACGATGCCGGTGGCCTCGCCCTGCTCCCACACCATCCCTGCGGCGCGACAACGGTCCAGCCAGTGGGCCTGCAGTCGGGCGCGATCGAACAGGCCATAGTCGATGCCATGGCAGGTGGGCGGCAGTGACTGCTGCGGCCCACTGAAGTCGCTGCGGCAATCGCTCCAGCGGTGCTCCAGCAGATCCTGCAGACCCAACGCATCCAGCTCAGGGCCCCAGATGCCGTAGGTGTTGGGCCAGGGGGCGGCGGGATCCAGCACCGCCAGGCCCCGCAGGTTCACACCCCGATCGGCCAGAGCGGCAGAGATCGCCAGGGCGGCCGGACCGGCGCCGATCACCAGCACCTCGCAGCTGGGCAGATCCGGCTTCACACACACACCTCAAGCACGACCCGGTTGTTGCTCTGCAGCGACGGGGCGGGGACGTCGCCATGGAGGGGGATGGCCTCCATGGGCAGGTGCTCATGCACCTCCCCCTGGATCCGATCGGTCACCGAGTTGGCGATCCACAGATCGCCGCGGTGATCAGGCATCGCTGCTGATGGGATCGGAACTGGCTGGGCCCATGCTGACAGGATCGGTGCTGCCGGCAACCACCTCGCTCTCCTCGTCATCGGGAGCAGGCGGCACCAGCACGACCTCGGCCAGGCGATCGCCGGCATCCAGTCGCTGCAGGCGCACCCCGGTGGCTGCGCGGGACTGCTGCGGCACCGCATCGGCGCGCATGCGCACGATCACGCCGCGCTCGCTGACCAGCAGTAGCTCCTCTCCGGCGCCGAGAACCTTGAGCCCCACCAGCACATCCCCATCCCGCCGGAACTTGATCGCCCGCAGCCCCATGCCGGCCCGCTTCTGAAGGCGGAACTGATCCACCGGCACCCGCTTGCCGAGACCAGTGGCCGAAGCCACCAGCACCCAGGGACCTTCGCTGACGGCAATCTCCTCGGTCTCGATCTCGGCCTCGTCATCGCCTGCGGCGGCGCTGACCTCGACGCGATCAGCCAGCTCGACCGGCAACACATCCATGCTCACCAACTGATCACCGGGGCGCAGGTTCATCGCCCGCACACCGCGGGCGGTGCGACCCAGGGGGCGCAGCTCCTCATCACTGCGCGGGATCGGCAGCAGCTGCACGATCGGCGTGCCCTTGGCGGCGCGACTGCACAGGGGAACCCGATAGGCAGGCACGGTGTAGACGACACCGCGATCGGAGAACAGCAGCAGATTGTCGTGGTCGTTGCAGCTGATGAACAGCCGCACCGCCTCCTCGCCCTGGCTCTTGGTGCCGGCCTTGCCGCGGGTGCCGCGGCTGGTGGCCTCGAACTCGCTGACCGGCATCCGCTTGAGGTAGCCGTTCTCGGTGAGCAGCACCACCGATCGCTCATTGGCAATCAGATCGATGTCCTCAAGGCCACCTTCGAGGTCGAGGATCTCTGTGCGGCGCGGCGAATCGTAGCGGGCGCGGATGACACCGAGCTCCTCGGTGATCAGCGCCAGCACCCGCTCCTTACGGGCCAGGATGTCCTTGTAATCGGTGATCTTGGCGAGCAGATCCTCGTGCTCCAGCCGGATCTTGTCGGCCTCAAGAGCCGTGAGCCGCCGCAGCTGCATCTGCAGGATCGCGTCGGCCTGGATCTCGCTGAGACCGAAGCCCCCCATCAACTCAGCGCGGGCACTGGCTGTATCGGCCGCACGCCGGATCAGGGCAATGATCGCGTCGAGATTGTCAAGGGCGATCAACAGGCCCAGCAGGATGTGATCGCGCTCCTCGGCCTTGCGCAGCAGGTAGCGGGTCCGCCGCTCGATCGTCTCGACACGGAATTCAAGGAAGACCTCGAGCATCTTGCGCAAGGTGAGCAGCACCGGCTCGCCCTTGACCAGGGCCAGCATGTAGGCGCTGAAGTTGCTCTGCAGCGGCGTGAGCTTGAACAGGTTGTTCAGCACCACCTGCGGGTAGGCATCCCGCCGCAGCTCGATCACGATGCGCATGCCGTCGCGATCGGATTCATCGCGGATGTCGGCGATGCCCTCCAGTTTCTTGTCATTGACCAGCTCGGCGATGCGCTCGATCAGCGCCGCCTTGTTGGTCTGGTAAGGCAACTCGGTGATGATCACCGCATCCCGGTCCGGACGCCCCTTGGCCTCGATCGTCTCGATCGAGGCCACACCACGCATCGTCACCGAGCCGCGGCCGGTGGCATACATCTCCCGAATGCCGCGACGCCCCAGGATCTGGCCGCCCGTGGGGAAGTCCGGCCCGGGGATGATCGCCGTCAGCTGGCGATCGTCGAGGTCGGGGTCGGCGATCAGGGCCAGCAGGCCATCGATCAGCTCCGTGAGGTTGTGGGGCGGGATGTTGGTCGCCATCCCCACGGCAATGCCGGTGGAGCCGTTGAGCAGCAGCTGCGGGATGCGCGCCGGCATCACCGTCGGCTCCTGCTGCGAACCGTCGAAGTTGTCGATGAAATCGACGGTCTCGCTCTCGATGTCCTCGAGCAGGCTGTCTGTGGTGAGGGCCTGCAGCCGCGACTCGGTGTAACGCATGGCGGCTGGTGGATCGTTATCCACCGAGCCGAAGTTGCCATGCCCGTCGATCAGGGGCATGCGCATCGAGAAGTCCTGGGCCATGCGCACCAGGGCGTCATAGACGGCGGTATCGCCGTGGGGGTGGTACTTGCCGAGCACCTCACCCACCACGCGGGCGCACTTGCGGTAGGGCCTATCGCTGGTGAGGCCCAGCTCGTACATCGCGTAGAGAATGCGGCGATGCACCGGCTTGAGACCGTCGCGGGCATCGGGGAGCGCCCGGCCCACGATCACGCTCATCGCGTACTCCAAATAGGAGCGCGACATCTCGTTGCGCAGATCGGCCTGGATGATCCGGTCGTCAGATCCGCCGGGGCCGCCTCCGGGAGTCAGGTCACCGGGCCCGGTTGGATCCGCCATTCACCACCACTTCGTTAGAACGCATTTTATCGGGTTCCGCGCCAGTGTCTTTCGCGTCCGCCACGCCAGCGCCAGAGGCCTTGCCACAGCGCACGGAAGCGACGCTGCGGCAGAGCCAGCGCCGTGGCGATCTGCAGGTGCGCACGGCCGCCGACTACCGCATGCTCGTGGCCGAAGCGGGCCTGACGGAGGCCTATCGGCGCACGGATGTGGTGGTGGCCGCCAACGCCGAGTTCTGCGAGCAGGCCAGCCTGCTCCTGCATCTGGGGCCGAGCGATCCGCCGGTCCGCGTGCGTCGGTTCCGCCTTGGCGCGGCCGAGGGGATCGGCGGCCATGGCAACACGGATCTGATGCTGCCGATCCCC
>RFPK01000061.1 GCA_009926195.1 Synechococcaceae bacterium WB4_1_0192
GGGGCAGATGGCATTGACACGGATGTTGTCGGGACCCAGTTCGCGAGCAGCAGCCTTGGTGTAGCCCAGCACCGCCGCCTTGGCGGCGTTTTACGAGCGCTGGCAGCACAAGCCGGTGATTCTCGATGCCTGGTTTGGCCTGGAGGCCTCCACCCCCTTCGGCGATGGGGTGGCCCGGGTGCGGCAGTTGTTGGAGCACCCCCGCTTCGATCCCGCCGCCCCCAACACCCTGCGCGCCGTGCTTGGTGGTTTCGCCGCCAGCACGCCCCAGTTCCACGCCGAAGACGGCAGTGGCTACCGCTTTCTTGCAGCGCAGATCGCCGAACTCGACCAACGCAATCCGATCACGGCCTCGCGGATGGCCAAGCTGTTCAGCCGCTGGCAGAGCTATGGCCCCGAGCGCAGCCAGCGCATGCGTGAGGCGCTTGAGCAGCTCGCCGCCGCGTCGCTCTCCACCAACAGCCGTGAAGTGGTGAGCCAGTGTCTGGGGAAGGACTGAGCCGTCAGCGCTCCGGGTTCAGCGGCGGTGGGTTCAGCGGGGGGAGGCTGCGGTGCAGCTGGCTGAAGCCGTCCCGCCGGGCCTGGGCGCCCTCCGGCCCGGCGTGCAGCCCCCAGAGGCCCTCCCAGTAGAAGTAGATCACCCCGTGGCCGCGCTGGCTTGCCAGCCGCACCTTCTCGGCCAGGGTCGGCATCGCCGTGGTCCGGCCGCCGAAGCCGGAGAGGATGCCGATCTCCACCGGGATGCCCCAGCCGCTGGCCTTGACCAGGGCCGGTTGCTGCAGGTCCCGGGCGAAGCCCTGCAGGGAGTAGGCATAGTTCTGCACCACCAGCTCATCGATCAGGCTGCCCAGGGCCCAGAGCTCCCAGTCCTGAAGCCAGTGGTTGTAGGCGAACCGGAACGGGCCCGGCGAGAGGCTCACGTACACACTGCCTCTGCCGTTGCTCTTCAGCACTCGCCGCAATTCCCGCAGCAGCCCCGTGAGCTGGTGGCGCCGCCAGGTCATCCAGGCCCGATCCGTGTGGTCGGAGGGGGGCTCGCGGCCGGTCTCCCGCTGGTAGAGGGCGCGGGTGTAGGGGTCGTAGCCCAGTTCCACCGGCCAGGCGAAATGGTCGTCGAGCTGGATGCCATCCACCTTGCAGCGCTGCACGATCTCACTGATCAGGCCGAGAAAGCGCTGGCGCACGCCTGGGTGCGCTGGATTCAGGAACACCATCGGCTTGCCGTGCAGCTCGACCGTGCTGCTGCCGTCCCGTTTCTGCAGCACCCACTCCGGGTTCTGCTGCACCACCGCCGCCGTGGCCGGCTCCATCAGGCCGTATTCAAACCAGGGGATCACCTGCAGGCCGCGGCGGTGGGCCTGCTCGCTCATGCGGCAGATCGGGTCGTGGCCACCACCGACCTGGGCCAGGGCTGGTTCGATTGGTGCCCAGCGGCTGTGGTGAAAGGTGCTGCCGCGGCTCCAGACGTTGGGATACAGCGTGTTGAATCCGGCTGCCGCCAGTTCGGCCACGGCCCGGTCGATGCGACTGGGGGCGTAGTAAAGCGGGCTGGGACTGTTGGTCAGCCAGACGCCGAGGCGCCGAGGCGCCGGCACCGGCTGCGCGGCCCTGATGGCTCCTGGAGTGGCGAGCAGGGCGAGGCCGGCCGCCATCAGCAGCGGCAGGGTGCGCCTGAGCCGTGTGCGCCGGGCTGGGGAGCGAGTCAGAGCTCTGGCCGCGATGGAGGTGGCGATGGGTGACGTTGCGAGAGGGGCAGCGAGGGCCACAGGTTCAACGCATCTCCAGCTCATCGCTGTCGCCGGCCGCGTTTTGGTTCATCGGAACCCTTCAGCGGAACATCGAGCTCACCGAGCTCTCCTCGTGGATGCGCCAGATCGCCTCGCCGAGCATGTTGGCGACCGACAGCACCTGCAGCTGGGGGAAGCGGCGCTCCTCGCCGAGCGGAATCGAGTTCGTCACGATCACCTCCTCGAACAGCCCCGGTGCCGAGAGGCGCTCCACCGCCGGTGGCGAGAACACGGCATGGGTGGCGCAGGCCAGCACCCGGGTGGCTCCTCGTTCCCGCAGCAGCCTGGCACCGGCGCAGATCGTGCCGCCGGTGTCGATCATGTCGTCGATCAGGATCGCGGTCTTGCCGGCCACATCACCGATCACCGTGAGGCTCTCGGCCACGTTGTGTCCGGAGCGGCGCTTGTCGATGATCGCCAGAGGCGCGTCGTTCATCTGCTTGGCGAAGGCCCGGGCCCGTGCCACGCCGCCCACATCCGGGGATACCACCACCACGTCGCCGAAGTCGCGGCCGGCCAGGTAGTCCACCAGCACCGGTGAGCCGTAGATGTGATCGCAGGGGATGTCGAAGTAGCCCTGGATCTGGGCCGAGTGCAGGTCCATCGCCAGCACGCGGTCGACACCGCTCTTGGCCAGCAGGTTGGCCACCAGCTTGGCCGTGATCGATTCGCGGCCCGCCGTCTTGCGGTCGGCACGGGCGTAGCCGTAGTAGGGGATCACGGCGGTGATCTGCCGCGCGGAGGCCCGCTTGCAGGCATCCACCATGATCAGCAGCTCCATCAGGTGATCGTTCACCGGAGCGCAGGTGGGCTGGATCAGGAAGACATCGCAGCCGCGGATCGATTCCTGGATCTGGATATAGAGCTCGCCATCGGCGAAGCGCTTGATCACGCGTGGACCGTCCGGCACCCCCAGGTAGGCGCCGATCTCGCGGGCCAGGGCCGGATTGGCTGTGCCGCTGAACAGGCGCAGACGCCGGGTGTCATGGCCGACGCTGGCCTGCACGACCCGTTCTGCGGTCAGGAAACTGGTCACGGCGGCCGAGGGCGTGAGCGCTGAGACCCGATCGTAGAAGCCGCCCGGTTTTGAGGCAGCCCCCATGAGCAACAGAGCAGCCCCCTGGCCTGGTGATGGCCTCGTGCTGGCGGGCCCCGGTGGCCTGCCAATGCCCTCCCCCGCAGGCAACAGGCTTGCTGGGCTCCTTGGCCTGCGGTCGATCGAGCGACCCGTCGCGGTCGCTGACGATCCCACCGCCCTGCTCACCGCCGTGGCGGCGGAGCCCCCTGGATGGCTGCTGCCCCTGGGTCTGGATCCGGGCCAGCAGCTGGATGGCTGCGGTTGCTGGGCGGAGGCCCTGGCGGCCTGGCAGCAGCCGGTGCTGCTGCTCCTCCCTGGCGATGGCTCCCTGCCCTCGGGTTGCGCCCGCGCCTACAGCGCCCTGCTGCAGCAGGGCGGCGTTGCCTGCCTGGGCCTGGTGCAGGTGGGTGGCCTGAGCGCGCCCCAGCCCGGCCGCGATGGCCTCACCTGGTTGGGGTGGCTCGACCCTGCGGCCGCTGATGGGGGGACGATCCAGGAGCTGGCCCTGGCCCTGCGGCTGCGGATCCTGCTGCGCTGGCGCGCCCTCAGCGCGGCCAGGCCTGATCCACCGACGCTGGATCGAGCTGACGCAACCGATCCCCCGGCTTGAGCGGCGGTCGCAGCGCCAGGCTGCGGTAGCGCACCGGCTCGCTCTGCTGCAGGGCTGCCGCCAGCAGGCTCAGGGCCTCGCTCTGGGTGAGGTTGGTGTCCACCTGATCCTGGAGCTGGCGCAGCAGATCGGGTAGTTGCAGCAGCTGGCGCTGCTGCCCCATCTGACGCAGGACGCTGTCGATCACCAGCTGCTGGCGGTCGCGGCGCCCCTCTTCTCCCCGTTCGCGGTCGCGGAAGCGCAGCAGCTGCTCCACCTGGTTGCCGTTGAGCTGCTGCAGGCCGCCATCGAGGGCGATCCGGTACTTCTGCGACCTGTCCTGATAACGCATGCTTCGCTCGGGGGCGACCTCGATCCGGCCGAGGTCGTCCACCAGTTGCCGCAAAGCCCCGCGGGGCAGCACCAGGTAGCGATCCGGTTGGCCCTTGGGCAGGTTGAGCAGGGCGGCGCTGGCTCCTGCCACCAGGGCCGGGCCACCGCGGCGATAGAGGCTGCCCAGCGCCACGGCCGTGCGGTCGCCGGGCAGCCGCACCGCCGTTTCCACCGGCAGGCTCAGCACCTGGAGGGGCCCCTGCGGATCCACCCGCACCAGCACAAGGGCGTCGCTGTTGGCAGGGCCCGAGGGTGCGGCACCATTTCGCAACGCCCCGCGCCGGTCCGCGTCCGTGCCGATCAGCAACAGGCTGATCGGCCGGCCCGGCACATCGGCCAGCCCTGCCGCCGTCGGTTCTGCCTCCGGCTTCACGGCCCGATCGCCTTCGGGCCAGATCAGTCCCAGCAGGCTGAGGCCGGCGACCACGCCGCCACCTGCCGCCAGCAGGCGCATCACCAGCAGCCTGCGCCGCCGGCGCTGAGCCGGGATCCCACTCCCGCGTCTGGGCGCCATGGCCGGCCTGACGGTGAACCTTCGGCACACTCTGGCGCAAGCAGCCACCGATCCCGGCTCCGGAGCGGCAATGGTCGATAGGTTGTTGCTTCAGCCATCGCCGGTGCGTCTTGCCGCTCCGCCTCGGCCGCAGTCCTGCCTGTTGTTCAGCCCGCCGCATTGACTTCCGCCACTCCCGCTTCCGCCGCCGCTGGATCGCCCACAGGCGCTCCGGCTCCCCATGAGCGGGCTCGCCCCCTGGTCAAGGGGAGCGTCTACCCGGCCAAGGACCTCTGTAGCCAGTGCGGCCTCTGTGACAGCCGCTGGGTTGCCTATGTGAAGGACAGCTGCGCCTTCCTCCATCAGCGCTTCGAGGCGATGGAAACCGCAGCCCATGGCCGCAGCCGCGACCTCGACAACGAGGACGAGCTCTATTTCGGCGTGCAGCAGCGCATGTTCACGGCCCGGCTGCAGCAGCCGCTCGCCGGAGCGCAGTGGACCGGGATCGTCAGCCGCATCGGCGTCCGCGCCCTGGAGACCGGCCTGGTGGATGCGGTGCTCTGCGTGGGTCAGAGCGAGGCGGACCGCTTCACGCCGGTGCCCCTGCTGGCCCGCACGCCGGAGGAGGTGATCGGCGCCCGCGTCAACAAACCGACCCTCTCGCCCAATCTGGAGGTGCTGGAGCAGCTGCCGGGCAGTGGGATCAAGCGGCTGTTGGCGATCGGTGTGGGCTGCCAGATCCAGGCCCTGCGCGCCGTCCAGCCCACCCTGCCGCTCGAGCAGCTGTTCGTGCTCGGCCTGCCCTGTGTCGACAACGTCTCGCGCCAGGGGCTGCAGACATTTCTCGAAAGCACGGTGAGCTCACCGGAGACCGTGGTGCACTACGAGTTCATGCAGGACTTCCGCATCCACTTCCGCCACAGCGATGGCAGAGAGGAAACGGTGCCCTTCTTCGGCCTCGATACACCGAAGCTCAAGGATGTGTTCGCACCGAGCTGTCTGAGCTGTTTCGATTACACCAATGCCGGCGCCGATCTTGTGGTCGGCTATATGGGGGCCACGTTCGGCCGGCAATGGCTCACCGTGCGCAACCCGAAGGGCCAGGAGCTGCTCGATCTGGTGGAACACGAGCTCGACATCGCGCCGGTGACCAGCTCCGGACAGCGCCAGGCTGCCGTGCAGCAGGGCATCGAGGCCTACGACAAGGCCGTGAAACTGCCGATGTGGCTTGCCGATCTGATCGGTTTCTTCGTGCAGCGCTTCGGGCCGAAGGGCCTGGAGTACGGCCGCTTCTCGATCGATTCGCACTTCACCCGCAACGCCCTCTGGCTGCGGCGCAACCATCCGCAGAAGGTGGAGGCTCACATCCCTGCCTTCGCCCAGCGGATCATCAGCCGCTACCGGCTGCCGCAGCGATGAGACGTTCCGGCGTTCTGCTGCACCCCACGGCCCTGCCGGGTACCCCCGCCTGCGGCAGCCTCGGCCAGGCTGCCCATGCCTGGGTGGATGCCCTGGCCGATCACGGCATCGGGGCCTGGCAATTGTTGCCGCTGGCCCCCACCGATGGCACCGGTTCGCCCTACAGCTCCCCCAGCGGCTTCGCTCTCAATCCCTGGCTGCTCGATGCTGAGCAGCTGGTGGCAGACGGCCTGCTGGAGGTCGCCGATCTTGCGACCCTGCCGACCGCCGGCGATGCAACCCGGTTCGATCCAGCCCTGGCCGAGCGCCGCGCCGAGGCCCTCGCCGACGCGCTGCTGCGCCGTGCACCCCAGTGGCCGGAGCTGCTGCGGCGCGATCTCGAGCAGTGGCGCGATCGGCAGAGCTTCTGGCTTCCCGATCACTGCCGTTTCATGGTGCTGCGCCGTCTGCATGGGCAGCAGCCCTGGTGGTGCTGGCCGACGCCGTTCGCCCGCCGCGAGCGCGCGGCTCTGGCCGGTCTCGAGCGTGACCATGCCGCGGCGCTGGAGCGGGAGGTGCTGCTGCAGTGGCAGCTGCAGCGCCAGTGGCAGAGCCTGCTGCAGCGAGCCCGCAGCCGCGGCGTCGAGGTGATCGGCGATCTGCCCTTCTATGTCGCCCACGACAGTGCCGATGTCTGGAGCCGCCGCCGTCTGTTCTCGGTGCGCAGGGATGGTCGGCTGACCCTGCAGAGCGGTGTGCCACCCGATTACTTCTCGGCCACCGGCCAGCTCTGGGGCACGCCGGTCTATCGCTGGCCCCTGCATCGCCTCAGCCGCTTCCACTGGTGGATGCGTCGCCTGGAGCGCCAGCTCGAGTTCGTCGATCTGCTGCGCCTGGATCACTTCCGCGCCCTGGAGGCCGCCTGGTGCGTGCCAGGCGGCGACAGCACCGCCGAGACGGGCACCTGGCGTCGTTCCCCCGGCTCGGCTCTGTTGCGCCGCCTGCAGGCGACGCATGGTGGCGATCACCTGCCCCTGATCGCCGAGGACCTCGGCGTGATCACGCCCGCGGTGGAGGCCCTGCGCGACAGCTATCGCCTGCCGGGGATGAAGATCCTCCAGTTCGCCTTCGATGGCAACCCGGACAATCCCTACCTGCCGGAGAACTTCCGGGGCGACGATTGGGTCGTGTACACCGGCACCCACGACAACGCCACCTGCATCGGCTGGTGGAACAGCCTCAGCGCCGAGGAGCGCGGCCGCGTCGAGGCCCACCTGGCTGGACCTGTGCAGGCCCCGGGCTGGCAGTTGCTGGAGCTGGCCCTGGCCTCCAGGGCTGAGCTGGCGGTGGTGCCGCTCCAGGATCTGCTGTGTCTGGGTGATGAGGCCCGCTTCAACAGTCCCGGCACCACCGCGGGCAACTGGAGCTGGCGCCTGAGCGGCGGCATCGCGACCATCACCGGACCACTGCAGGGACTGGGGGAGATGGCGCGCCGTTACGGCAGGCGGTAACGACCGGGCTGCCGCGGCAGTGGCGTCAGCGGCAGGCCATTCCACAGCACCGCCGCAGGGGCCTGATCCCCTGCTGGGGCTGGCGCCGGGGTGATCGTCAGCTGCAGTGGTGGACGCAGTTCCAGCGCCAGGGTGCCCTGGGTTCCCCGCAGATCGGTGCGCGTCCCCCCTGGGCTGCTGAGGCTGATGCGGCTTGGCTGGCTCAGGTTCAGCTGCAGCAAGCCTGAGGAGGCGCCGCGGTTGCCCGTCTCGGCGCGGTTGCGCTGCAGGGCTGCCATCGCGATACCGCGTCCGGCCAGCTGCAGCGGTCGCAGGTCCGGATGCAGCCGCAACAGTGTCTGCCCGGGGCTGGCGGGACGGTTCTGCTGCGCCGGCCTCGTCGGGGCGATTGGACGCAGGGTCAACAGATTGGCGGCGGCCAGGTGCTGCTGCTGCAGGTTGATCGCATAGATCAGGCCCAGGACCAGCCCGCCATAGAGCAGCGTCCCCTGCCAGCTGCTGAACACATCGATCGAGCCCGGTGTGAACCGCAGCAACGTGCGGGAGCGGTTCTGGCTGGATCCGTTGCTGGCTCCGCTCTGATCAGGCGGCAGGGCTGCGTTCAGGCTGCCGATCGGCAGTTGCAGCCGCTGCTCCAGCAAGGGCAGCATCGTGCGCAGGTAGGTGGCCTCCGGCAGACGATCGCGCCAGCCCCGCTCCAGAGCCTCGATCACGGGGGTGCTGATGCGGGTCTCGAGGGCGAGCTGGCGCAGGCTGAGGTTCTGCTGCTCCCGGCTGTCGCGGAGGAGTTGCCCGCACTCCAGCAGGGGATCCTGCGGGGATTCAGCGCTGGCATGGTCGCCTCCGCCCGTTCTGCTGCGCCAGGGTCGCCAGCGCGCCAGGTTGGAGACTGTCGGGGCGAGCCGTGCGATCAAGGCCTGGGGTCCTGGTCGGGCCATTCTCGGCGATCGAGTCGGCGCCAGCGCCCCTCGGGCAGGTCACCCAGCTGGATCGGGCCGATCGCCACCCGCTGCAGATCGCGCACCGGATGGCCCAGCAGCTCGGCCGTGCGACGGATCTGACGGTTGCGTCCCTCCCGCATCACCAGCTCCAGCAGCGTGGCGTCATGCCGCTGCCCCAGACGCCGGAGTTGCACCGGCAGGCCAGGGCGGCCGTCCAGCGACACGCCCCGGGCCCAGTGCTTCAGGGTGGTCGCCTCGGGGTGGCCGCTCACCCAGACCCGGTAGGTCTTGCGGTGTTCATGGCGTGGGTGGGTGAGCCGCAGGGTCAGGGCGCCGTCGTTGCTGAGCAGCAGGGCGCCGCGGCTGTTTGCATCAAGGCGGCCCACCGGATGCAGGCCGCGGCCGCGGGCCAGCTCCGCCGGCAGCAGATCGAGCACGATCGGCCGGCCCTCCGGGTCGTGGCAGCTGCTCAGCACGCCGATCGGTTTGTTGAGCAGCACCAGCAGCGGTTCGGCTGCGGCGCGCAGCGGCTGGCCATCGATCGCGATGGCATCCCTCTCTGGATCGGCCTTGTCTCCCAGTCGGGCCACGCGGCCATTGCATTCCACGCGCCCGGCCCGCAGCAACTCCTCGGCGCGGCGGCGTGAGCAGAGTCCCGCGGCCGCCATCAGCTTCTGCAGGCGCTCTGCCGCCATTCGCTCGCCGCTTCTGTGCGCCTGGATTCTGGCGAGCCGCTGAGCCGGGGAAATCCTGAAGAAAGGTGGTAGGTTTGCGAAACACAAAGGTTTCGTAAACCGTCGGCGCCATGCCTTCGCTGCCCGTGATCCGCTCCGACCGCGATGCCGCAGCCCTGGTGGGCGGCACCGACCTGGTGCGCTCCTACCTTCGCGACATCGGCCGCGTGCCTCTGCTCAGCCATGAACAGGAGATCACCCTCGGCCGCCAGGTGCAGGAGCTGATGGCCCTGGAGGAGCTGCGCGAAGAACTGCGGTTGCGCGCCGGAGGCCAGGACCCTGATGACGAGCAGCTGGCCCAGGCCGCCGGCCTGACGGTGCCCGTGCTGCGCAAGCGGTTGCGTGCGGGTCAGCGGGCGAAGGAGCGGATGGTGTCGGCGAACCTGCGC
>RFPK01000062.1 GCA_009926195.1 Synechococcaceae bacterium WB4_1_0192
TGGCAGACGCTTTCCGGCTCGAAGGATTCGTTGCTGCCCAAGGGCTTGGCGTAGATCTTGAGGTTGGTGCCGGCCAGCCTGTTGGCTTGATCGGTGTCGGTTTGGCAGATCGCCTGCTCCCAGGCTTGGAGAATCTGCAGGGTCGGTGTTGTGGTGGGTGCGGTGCTGGCGCTGGCATCTGAGTCAACGCTTCTGGTTGGATCGGGTGGAAAGAGGGGATTGGCATTCCATGTGATGCTGAACCGATACATCTCACACGGCAGCTCAAAGGTTTCGATCACCAGCTCGGTCACGATGCCGTAGCTGAAGCCACCGCCGCCCTTGATTGCCCAGAGCAGCTCCCGCTCGGCTGCGTTGCCATCCATCCGTGCCGTGGTGATGCTGCCATCGCCCAGCACCATCGTGGCTTGAACAATGTGTTCACAGCACATGCCGTGCCTGCGGGTCCAGGGCCCCCAGCCGCCGCCCATACTGAAGCCGCCGATGCAGACGCTGTCGCAGGTGCCGTGGGGAATCATCACATCCTCTTTCGCCAATCTGGTCGTGAGATCCTTGAACGGGATGCCGGGTTCGATCACGGCGATGGTTGCCGATTGCTCCGTTCCCTTCTCGATCCTGACCCGGTTCAGCTTGGACAGATCCAGCAGCAGACAACCGGTGCCTGATGATTCACCTTCGTGATCGTGACCACCTGAGCGAACCCGCAGATCCAGGCCCTGGGCGCTGGCGAATTGGACGGCTACGCTCACCTGCGCTGTGCTGGCGCAAAGCACGATCGCCAGGGGAAAGAGCTGGAACCGGCGGTTGAACAGTTGTCGCCTCTGTTCGTAGGCGTCGTGCCGCGGCGGGCAGGCGCTCAACAGGGCTGCATCGACCGGTTCATCGCGCGAGCAGTCCCAGAGAATCTCAGGTGTATCCGCCGTTGGATCCTTCTGGTAGGCAGCGAGTAGTTCGCTGATGATTCTGCTGGTTGGTTGGACTGCTTCGGCCATTGCCCTGGATCATGACGCCTGGTCAGACGTTAGGGGTGGCTGGCTGTCTAGCCAACCGACTGATCGGCTCCGTTAAAGGAGGTAAAGGATGGCGTAAAGCACCACCCAGATTCCGTCCACGAAGTGCCAGTACAGCTCGGTGGCTTCCAGTGGGAATGGGTGATCCGCGCTGACGCGTCCACCGGTGCGGCTCTGCCACCACACGATCAGGATCATCAGGCCGCCCAGGGTCACGTGCAGACCGTGAAAGCCGGTGATGGCGTAGAAGGTGCTGGCGAATAGATTGTCGGTCAGACCGAAGGGAAGAGAGAAGTATTCCTTCATCTGGCCAGCCAGAAAGGTGAAGCCCAGTGCTGCCGTGATCAGCAGCCAGGTGCGGCAGCCTCCGCGATCGCTGCGCTTCAGAGCTGAGCCGGCGCGATGGAATGTGAAGCTGCTCGCCAGCAGCAGGACGGTGTTGATCGTGGGCAGCAGCAGTTCCAGCTCGTAGATCGCACCCGCTGGCAGTGGATTCACGGCCCGGAAGGTGAGATAGGCGGCGAAGAAGCCGGCGAAGGTCATGCCATCGGCGACCAGGAAGGTGGCCAGGCCGAACAGGCGGTGATCCCCGTGCTCTCCGTGCTGCTGGTCGTCGTGCGCGACGCTCGGATCGCCGCCGGTGCTGCTGAGGTTGTTGCTGGGGCTCAGGCTGGTCATGGCGCTGCTCAGGAACGGGAGTCGGAACCGGCGCCGAGGCGCCAGAGGTCTCGGCCGGAGGTGTCGGTGAGGCTGATGTCACCCGGCTTGATGCCATAGCCGTAGGGCTCATGCACCAGCGGCGGTTCGCCCTTCCAGTTCTCCACCGGCGGCGGCGAGCTGGTCAGCCATTCGGGGGTCAGCGCTCGCCAGGGGTTGTCGCCGGCAGGTTCGCCGTTGAAGGCGCTCATCACCACGTTGATCAGGAACGGCAACGTGCTGATCGCCATCAGCAGCGCGCCGACGCTGCTGAACTGGTTGATCAGCTGGAACTGGGGGTCGTATTCGGCGACGCGGCGCGGCATGCCGTTGAGGCCGAGCCAGTGCTGCGGGGCAAAGCAGAGGTTGAAGCCGACGAAGGTGAGCAGCCAGTGCAAGCGGCCCAGCGGCTCGTTCAGCATCCTGCCGGTGACCTTCGGATACCAGTGGTAGATCGAGGCGAAGATCACGAACACCGTGCCGCCGTAGACGATGTAGTGGAAGTGGGCGACTACGAAGTAGGTGTCGTGCACATGGATGTCGAATGGCACCTGGGCCAGGGCGACACCGGTGATACCACCGAACACGAAATTGATGATGAAGGCGCAGGAGAACAGCATGGCGCTGTTCAGGGCAATTCGTCCGCCCCAGAGCGTGGCCAGCCAGTTGAAGAACTTGATGCCGGTGGGCACGGCGATGAAGGAGGTGGCGATCGTGAAGAACAGACGCATCCAGGGCGGCGTGCCGCTGGTGAACATGTGGTGCGCCCAGACGATCAGGCCAAGGAAGACGATACCCATGATCGAGTACACCATCGTCGTGTAACCGAACAGCGGCTTGCGGGCATGTACCGGCAGGATTTCGCTGACCAGGCCAAAGGCTGGCAGCACCATGATGTAAACCGCAGGGTGGGAGTAGAACCAGAACAAGTGCTGATACACCACCGCATTGCCACCCAGGGCCGGGTTGAAGAAGCCTGTGTGGGCAATGATGTCGAAACTCAGCAATACCAGTGTTCCCGCCAGTACCGGCGTTGAGAGCACCACCAGGATGCTGGTGCCCAGCATCGCCCAGCAGTACATCGGCAGCTGCATCAGTTTCAGTCCCGGCCTGCGCAGCTTGAGGATCGTGGCGATGAAATTGATGCCGCCGAAGATCGAGCTTCCCCCCAGAAGCAGCACACTCAGGATCCAGATGATCTGACCGGTTGCCGGTGTCGTCAGGCTCAGGGGCGGGTAGGCCGTCCAGCCGGATTCCGGTGCGCTGGCGATGAAGTAGCTGCTGATCAGCAGCAGGCCGGCTGGGGGTATCAGCCAGAACGCCACGGCATTGAGGCGTGGGAATGCCATGTCCCTGGCCCCCACATAGAAGGGGATCAAGTAGTTGCCAAAGCCGCCATTCACCACCGGTACGATCCAGAGGAAGATCATCACCGTGCCGTGCAGGGTCAGCACCTCGTTGTAGGTCTGCCGTGGCAGGAAGTCCGAGATCGGCGTGAGCAGCTCCGTGCGGATTGCGCCCGCCAGGGCTCCACCGATCAGGTAGAACAGAAAGCCGCAGACCAGATACTGCAGGCCGATCACCTTGTGGTCGGTACTGAAGCTCAGGTAGCGCAGCCACCCCTGCGGCTGCAGGGAGGGCCCATGGGCCGGAGCCGTTTCGGGAGTGAGGCTGATGGTCATGACGTCACCGCCGGGCCGCACAGCTCGGCGCAGACGATCGGGAAGCGACCGGTGCGGGTGGGTGTGAAGCTGAGCAGGGTCGGCTGGCCTGGAATCACGTCCTGTTTCAGCCGGAACTGGGGTACCCAGAAGGCGTGGATCACGTCATTGGCCTTGAGGGTGAGCGCCACCGGCTGGCCCAGGGGCACGTGCAGCTCGCCGCTGGTGATGCCGGCATCGGGGTAGTGAAAGATGAACGCGAACTGCATGGCGGTGACGTCGACCGGAACGGCGGCCATGCCGTCGTCGCTCTCCGCCATGGCCGGGCTGATGCCGGCCCATGTGCGGCTGTCACTGGCGTCGGCGTGGGCAGCGTGCAGGCTGTGGTCGTTGAGCGGTGTCATGCCGCCCATGCGTTCGTAGATGTCGTAGCTGTAGATGCCAACGAACAGAACGACGATTGCCGGGATTGCTGTCCAGAGAATCTCCAGCGGAAGATTGCCTTCAATCGCCACGCCATCGCTGAGGTCGCTTGGGCGACGCCGGAACCGCACCAGGCTGTAGACGATCAGGCCGATGATGCCAATGAAGAGGATGGTGCCAATGCTGAAGAGAACCTTGAACAGCTCGTCGTAGACCGGCGCATTGCTGCTGGCATCCAGCGGCAGCAACGAGACGTTTTGACCCACCCAAAGCCCGCTCAGCACAAGGCCCATGCCCAGCAGCAGGGTGAGGATGGCCGGGGGAATCGGCATCACCATGGCGCTCGATGACGCTCAGCCTATGGAGATCCGGCCGGGCTGGTGGCAACTCTGTTGCCGCTTGTGGCAATCCCCGTACCTGCGGGTGTTTGACGTGTGCGTTTGCCCACGCAGATGCTTCAGAACGTCACTGTTGGTGTCGACGTGGAGGTGCCAGCGGTTGACGTTCTGGCGTAATCGTTTGATCTCTTTAGCGTCAGTGCAATCGAGCCCAGGCCCCTGGCCTCAGGTAGACGATGACCGCACCACCACGACAACGGCTTCGACCAGCGGCGGTCGCCACTGCCGGGATCGGTGTCAGTCCCCTCGGCCTGCAGCGGCGGTTGGCCTCCTTGGCCGGCCACCTGCTCGTGGCCGTGATCGCCCTGGTGGCGATCGGCGGTGCCACCCGGGTGATGCAGGCCGGCTTGGCGTGTCCCGATTGGCCGCTCTGTTACGGCACTCTGCTGCCAGGCCGGCAGATGAACCTGCAGGTCTTCCTGGAGTGGTTCCATCGCCTCGATGCCTTCATCGTCGGCATCGGGCTGCTGGTGCTTGCCACAGCCAGCGTCCATGGGCGCCGGCAGCTGCCGCGCTGGCAGCCGCCCCTGGCCCTGGCCTGTCTGCTTCTGGTGGCCGTTCAGGGGGGGCTCGGTGCTCTGACCGTGTTGCAGTTACTGCCGGCCGCGGTGGTGACGGCGCACCTGATCACCGCCCTGCTGCTGGTGGCCCTGCTGAGCGGTTGCCATCAGGGGCTCAACGGCGACTCCCCTGCGCCGATCGCCGCCGATCCCCACGCCAGGCCGGTGGCCTTGCTGACCGCCCTGGCGCTGTTTCTGGTGATCGGCCAGTGCCTGCTGGGCGGTCTGATGGCCAGCCAGTGGGCCGCAGGCCGTTGCTTCGCCGCCGGTGAGGCCTGCGGTTGGTTGCTGGCCCATCGCCTCGCCGCCCGACCAGCGGCACTGTTGGTGCTGGCCGCAGCAGCCTGGCTTGGCTGGCGATGGCCGCGCCAGCGCCCCCTGGCGGCACTGGCGGCCCTGCTGGTGCCCGCGCAGATCGCCCTTGGTGTGCTCACCCTGCGGCTCACCCTGGCGGTTCCTGCCATCACCGTCGCCCACCAGATCACGGCAGCCCTGCTGGTGGCAGTGCTGGCTGCCCTTGCCGTGCGCCTCTGGCGCATCGCCTTCACCCTTCAGGAGCACAGCCATGGTTGACGCATCGGTGACGGCCCTGAGCCGTGAGCAGATCGTTCCCTCCCGCGGGCGCGTCAAACTGCCGCCCTGGCTGGAGATCGCCAAGCCGCGCCTGATCCCGCTGCTGCTGGCCACCACCCTGGGCGGCATGGCGCTCTCCGAGGGGTGGCCCCTGCCCACCGCCCGCCTCGCCTGCACCCTCGGCGGTGGAGCTCTCGCCGCCGCCGCCGCGGGCGTGCTCAATTGCCTCTGGGAGCAGGGGCTCGACGGCCGCATGCAGCGCACCAGCGGTCGGGCTCTTCCCTCCGGCCGCCTTTCCGTGGGCACCGCCTTCGCGATCGCCGTGGCCCTGGCCCTGGCGGCTGCCACGCTGCTGGTCAGCGGGGTCAACTGTCTGGCGGCCAGCCTGTCGCTGCTGGGCCTCTGCAGCTATGTGCTGCTCTACACCGTTCTGCTCAAGCCCCGCACGCCCCAGAACATCGTCATCGGCGGTGTTGCCGGGGCGATCCCACCCCTGGTGGGGGCCGCCGCCGCCACCGGTCACATCGGCCTGAGCAGCTGGTGGCTGTTCGCCCTGGTGATGGTCTGGACCCCCGCCCATTTCTGGGCTCTGGCCCTGTTGCTCCAGGACGACTATCGCGCCGTCGGCATTCCGATGCTGCCGGTGGTGAAGGGCTCCGCCGCCACCGCCCGTGCCATCGGGCTCTACGCCGTGGCCACGGTGCTGCTCAGCCTCGTCGGTGTCTGGGCCCTGCCCACCGGAGGACTGCTCTACGGCCTGCTGCTGCTGCCCTTCAACGGCAGGCTGTTGCAGATGGTCTGGCGGCTGCAACAGGCCCCGACCGACCTGCAGCGGGCGAAGGGACTGTTCCGCTGGTCGATCCTCTATCTGTTCGGCATCTGCCTGCTGCTGCTGCTGGCCCGGATGCCAGCCGGTGATCGGTTCAGCAGCCAGGGTCTGGATCTGCTCGGACTCGCCGGGGCCGGCGCTCCAGCCTTCACCCTGGCTGCACCCACGGCCATGGGAGCTTTCTAGATTGGGTCCTTCCAGCGGCTGAGCGGAGATTGGCGGCGGTGCCAGAGGCGGTGATCGATCTTCAGGAGGTCTGCAAGAGCTACGGCCGCGGCGAGCGGGCGGTGCCCGCTCTGCAGCACCTCAACCTGTCGGTGCCTCGCGGCAGCCTGTTTGGCCTGCTGGGCCCGAACGGGGCTGGTAAAACCACCACCCTGCGCATCCTGGCCACCCTGCTCGCCCCCGATGCCGGCCAGGTGCGCGTCGCGGGGGTGGACGTCCTCGCCGATCCCCGTGGCGTGCGCGAGCGCCTCGGGTATGTGGCCCAGGAGGTCGCGCTCGACAAGATCCTCAGCGGCCGGGAGCTGCTGCAGCTTCAGGGTGATCTGTACCACCTGGATCGCGGCGTGCGCGACCGTCGCATCGCCGAGCTGACCGATCTGCTGGCGATGGGCGACTGGCTTGACCGCCGCTGCGGCACCTACTCCGGGGGCATGCGCCGGCGCCTGGATCTGGCTTCCGGCCTGCTGCACAGTCCCGAGGTGCTCGTGCTCGATGAGCCCACCGTCGGCCTGGACATCGAGAGCCGCTCGGCCATCTGGCAGGTGCTGCGCCAGCTGCGCGAGCAGGGCACCACGGTGCTGCTGAGCAGCCACTACCTCGAAGAGGTGGATGCCCTCGCGGATCAGCTGGCGATCATCGAAGGCGGTCGTGTCATCGCCGCCGGTGCCCCAGCTGCTCTCAAGGCTGAACTCGGTGGCGACCGTGTCACCCTGCGGGTGCGTGAATTCAGCGATGAGCCCGAGGCGCTGCGGGTGCAGCAGCTGTTGCAGGCCTGTCCCGGCGTACGCCAGGTGGTGGTCAATCGCGCCCAGGGCTATTCGCTCAACCTGGTTGTGGAACACGATGGGGTGGTTGAGCAGCTGCGCCGGCAGCTGGCGGAGGCCCAGCTGCCGGTGTTCGCCCTTGCCCAGAGTCGCCCCAGCCTTGATGACGTCTATCTTCAGGCTACCGGTCGCACCCTGATGGATGCCGAGCTGGCGGTGGCCGGCAGCCGTGATGCCAAGGCGGAGCGCAAGCAGGCCATGCGCTGATTGCTCCTGCCCGGATGTCCCGTCACCACCGTCCTGATCCCGCCGCCCGATCCCCGTTGCCATGACCAGCGCCAGTCCCAGCCTGCAGAGCCCCGTGGCGCCTGCCGTGGATCGATCCGCCCTGGCTGATCTCAGTCAGGAGACGCTGGCCCTGACCCGTCGTCTGTTCCTGCAGCTGGCCCGTCGCCCCTCCACCCTGGTGGCCGGTGTGCTGCAGCCGTTGATCTGGCTGGTCCTGTTCGGCGCCCTGTTCGCCAAGGCGCCGGCCGGTCTGCTGCCCGATGGCCTGAGCTATGGCCGCTTCCTCGGCGCCGGCGTGATCGTCTTCACCGCCTTCAGCGCCGCCCTCAACGCCGGCCTGCCGGTGATGTTCGATCGCGAATTCGGCTTCCTCAACCGCCTGCTGGTGGCGCCGCTGCGTTCGCGCAGCTCGATTGTGCTGGCCTCGGTGCTCTACATCACCGCCCTGAGCCTGGTGCAGAGCCTGGCGATCATGGTCACCGCCTGGGCCCTTGGCTACGGCTGGCCCGGTGGCGCCGGCCTTCTGCTGGTGCTGGCGGTGCTGCTGCTCCTGGTGTTTGCCGTCACTGGACTGAGTCTGGGCCTGGCCTTCGCCCTGCCCGGCCACATCGAGCTGATCGCCGTGATCTTCGTCGCCAATCTGCCGCTGCTGTTCGCCAGCACCGCCCTGGCGCCGATCAGCTTCATGCCCACCTGGCTCGGATGGTTGGCGGCCCTCAATCCGCTCACCTTCGCGATCGAACCGATCCGGGCCGCCTACGCCGGCCAGTTCTCGCTTTCCGCCGTGGTCCTGCACGCCCCCTATGGCGAGCTCACGGCCGCCACCTGTCTGCTGGTGCTGGCGGTGTTGGCGGCGGGGCTGTTCCTGCTGATCCGGCCGTTGCTCGATCGCAAGCTCGCCTGAGGAATCGCCATGGCTCTGCCCAGCACCCATCATCTCGATGGCAGCCTGATCGTGTCGGTGCAGGCACCGGAAGGTTCGCCGATGCGCCATCCGGATGTGATCGCTGCCATGGCCGAAGCGAGCCTCAACAACGGGGCCATCGGTGTGCGCCTGGAGAGTCCCGAACACATCGGCGCGGTGCGGCGCCGCTGCCCGGATGCCCTGATCATCGGCCTGTGGAAGCGCACCTTCGCCGACAGTCCGGTGTACATCACCCCCGGCTGGGAGGAGATTCGTGCCGTCTGGGCTGCCGGTGCCGATGTGATCGCCCTCGATGCCACCGAGCGCCGCAGACCGGCTGATCAGCTCCTGCCCGAGCTGGTGCAGCGCGCCCGTGAGCAGCTCGGGGCCGTGCTCATGGCGGATGTCGATAGCGTTGCCAATGGCCTGCGGGCCGCAGAGCTCGGTTGCGACTGGATCGGCACCACGCTCTACGGCTACACCGAGGCCACGGCCGCTCTGCGTCCGCCTGCCTGGGGGCTGTTGCCGCAGCTGCGCCAGCGGTTGGCAGCCGAGCGTCTGCTGATCTGTGAAGGCGGCATCGCCTCGGCTGAACAGGCTGGCCGGGCGCTCCAGGAGGGGGCCGATGCCGTGGTGGTCGGTACCGCGATCACCGGGGTGGATCTGCAGGTGGCGGCCTATCGGCGGGCGATGCAAGCCTGAGGCCACCGATAGGCCGCCGGCTGCTGCTTTCAAAACCTTTCTGAAGCCTGGGGACTGTGCCCAGGTCCAGTCT
>RFPK01000063.1 GCA_009926195.1 Synechococcaceae bacterium WB4_1_0192
GCCGCAACCCGCGCATGGGCCTGGTGCTGAAGCAGCTCGATCGCATCCCGGTCGAGGAGCTGCAGGCGATCCGGGCCAGCGCTGCCGACCACCGGCAGCGCGAAGGTGCAGGTGAAGACGACAGTGGCTCCCTGTCAACTTGACAGGCGCACCCCCGCGGCGGATGCTGAGTTCCCACCAGATGTGGATGCATGCCCCGCCCGGACGCCACCCCTAGCGCAACTCCCGAGCTCTGCGGGCTGGATGTGCGCCTGCCGGAGGCGTTGGCGGCGGCGCTTGAGGGCTACCTGGCCAGCCGGCCGCAGCTGGATGCCAACCGCCTGCTCCAGACCGCCCTGGCTCAGTTCCTGGTGCAGCAGGGCAGCGCCCGCCCCGAGGTGCGCGAGCTCTACCTTGATGGCCTGTTCGGCTCCGGCCTGTGATGACCCTGGCAGTCCTGCCCCCGGAGGCCTACCTGTGGTTCAAGACCCTTCACATCGTCGGTGTGGTGGTGTGGTTCGCAGGGCTCTTCTATCTGGTTCGTCTGTTCATCTACCACCGGGAGGCTGAGGAGCTCGAACCCGCCCTGCGCCAGCCCTTTCAGGCCCAGTACGGCCTGATGGAACAACGCCTGGCCAACATCATCACCACCCCGGGCATGGTGGTGGCGGTGACCATGGCGGTCGGGTTGCTCGTCAGCAATCCGGCCTGGCTCCACCAGGGCTGGATGCACGCCAAGCTCGCCTTCGTGGCGGCCCTCCTGGCGTATCACGCCTTCTGTTACCGGCTGATGGGGCAGCTCCAGGCCGGCTCCTGCACCTGGAGCCCCAAGCAGCTGCGCGCCCTCAACGAGCTGCCGACGCTGCTGCTCGTGATCGTGGTGATGCTGGTGGTGTTCAAGAACCAGTTCCCCACTGGAGCTGCCACCTGGTTCATGGTGGGGCTGGTGGTGTTCATGGCCGCCTCGATCCAGTTCTATGCCCGTTGGCGCCGTCTCCGGGCCGAGCGCGAGGCGGCGGCGGCCGGCTGAGCGCCATGGCTTCAGGCGCCATCGCCCATCCGCTGGCCTCCGTTCTGGCCGGCGTTCACGCCGCCAGTTGCCCAACCGAGCTCAATTTCCACTGTCACACCACCTGCAGTGATGGCAGCCTCAGTCCAGAGCAGCTGGGGCGTCAGGCCCAGGCGATCGGCCTGCAGCACCTGGCGGTGACCGACCACCACAGCACCGAGGCCTATGACCCCCTGAGCCGTTGGTTGGTCGAGCGGCGGGCTGAGGGCCAGGCGGTGCCGACCCTCTGGAGCGGGATTGAGATCAGCTGCCTGCTCGAGGGCTGCCTCGTTCACGTGCTTGCCCTCGGGTTTGAACCCGGCCACGCTGCCCTTGCGCCCTATCGGCAGGGCCAGGCGGCCGTGGGGGCACCATTGCGGGCTGCTGAAGCGCGCCAGCGCATCCACGCTGCGGGTGGACTGGCCCTTCTGGCGCATCCTGGCCGCTACCGCCTGCCGTTCCAGCGGCTGATCCAGGCTGCAGCGGACCTGGGCTTCGATGGCGCCGAAGCCTTCTACGACTACGGCATGCAACCGCGCTGGCAGCCGACGCCGCTGGTCTGCGATGCGATCGACGCTCTGCTCACCAATCTCGGACTTCTGCGAAGTTGCGGTACGGACACCCATGGTCTGGAGCTCTGCGGCCGCTAGGGTTTGCCCAGAATCCGCGTCCTCTGTCGATGGGCCTGTTCGATCGTCTCCTCGGTGGTCAGAAGCCGGTGTCCGGGGGCAGCCCCGCCAAGCCGGCCGATAAGCCGGAGGCCTTCTTCCTCGATGCCGATTCCTCGAGCTCCATGGGCAACGTGGAGTTCATGCGGCGCTCCAACACCATTCGCCACACCTTCCCTGGCACGGCCAGCAGCCCTGGCGACAAGGAGATGATCGAGGAGGTGGCATCGATGAAGTCCCGCCTTGAGAAGGCCACGCCGGGCCTCGGTGGTGTGGTCGAGGAAGAGGTGGAGATCAACCTCACCGGCGGGGTGCCAAAGCCCGTCAAGAAGACCTTTGCCGAGCAGATCAGCAAGGCCGAACTTGATCAGCGCATGAAGGGCTCCGCCGTCGGCGTGAACGTGACCGGTGGTCCCGCGGCCATCAAGAAGCAGAAGGAGGAGTCCGCCGCCGCCCAGGCTCAGCCCCAGATCACCAGCCAGGGTGTCAGCAAGCCTGGCGACATCAACCCCTTCAAGGGCTGGGCCAAGGAGATCAACGGCTGATCGCCCAATCCGCAGGCTGGGGCCCTGAGCACCTCAGCCTTCCACCAGGGCCTCCGCATCCAGCAGCAGCTCGCGCACCCTCTCCAGCTGCTGCTGGTCAGCTGATTCCCACAACCCCCGCTGGCTGGCTTCCAGCAGGCGCTCCGCCATGTCGCGGAGGGCCCAGGGGTTGCTGCGCTTCAGGAAGGCCAGCACAGCCGGATCACCCAGCCACTGGCTGCAGATGGCTCCGTAGCTCCAGTCCGGCACGCGGCCCGTGCTGGCGTCGTAGGCGAACAGATAGTCGAGGCTTGCAGCCATCTCGAAGCCACCCTTGTAGCCGTGCTGCTGCATCGCTTCGATCCAGCGCGGATTCAGCACCCGCGAGCGAAGCACCTTGTCCAGCTCCCGCTCCAGGCGGTGCAGACGCGGGCGCTGCTGGCGGGAGTGATCCCCGAACCACAGCTGCGGCGCCTTGCCACTGACGGCCTCCACGGCGGCGCTGAGTCCCCCCTGGAACTGGTAGTAATCGTCCGAATCGAGCAGATCGTGCTCGCGGTTGTCCTGGTTGTGCAGCACCACCTGCACCGCAGGCATCTCGGAACAGCCCGGAGATGCGCAGCGTCACGTCCACGCGCGGGCGCCCCAGCTGCGCCAGCGGGATCAGCTCCAGATCGACCAGGCGGCGGCTCGGACCATCCCAGACCGGCCGGACCCCAAGCAGGGCCAGTGCCTGGGCGATGTCCTCGCCGCCGTTGCGCATCGTGCTGGTGCCCCACACCGACAGGGCGAGCCGGCGCAGTGGTTCCCCCTCCTGCTGGAGGTGCAGATCGAGCAGCAGCTCGGCGCTGCGGCGCCCCAGGTCCCAGGCGGCCTCGCTCGGCAGAGCGCGCAGATCGACGCTGTAGAAATTGCGGCCCGTGGGCAGCAGATCCGGCCGGCCGCGGGTGGGGGCTCCGGAGGGGCCGGCGGCGATGCGACCACCGCCGACGGCACAGAGGAAGGCCTCGCGCTCGGCATCGCCGCAGCGCAGCAGGTCCGGGACCAGGCCGCTGGCCAGCCGCCGCAGAACCGCTTCAGTGTGGGGGCCCGGCACCGGTTGAGGCCAGGGTCCAGCCATCGCGGACTCCCCGCTCAGCAGTCGAGTGCACAGGGCAAGGGCATGCTCTTCCAGCCAGGCGATCGCGTCACCGCTGTGGCGCAGCGGCCGCTCAGCGGCGCCGATGGCCACCAGCCGCTGGCGATCGGCTTCAGCGAGAGGTTGCTCCTCCGGATCGGCCCAGGGATCGAGCGTCAGGCCAGCGTCAGCGGCCAGGGCCTGCGTCAACCCCTGACCCTGGGCCTGGGGCGGTCTGGCCAGGCAGGCCAGCAGCTCGGCCAGGGCCGCCGGCTCCGGCAGTTGGCCGAAGCGATGCAACCCCGTACGCACCTGAGCCTCCTTCAGCTCACACAGGTAGCCATCGGCCAGATCCAGGGGATCGCTGTCCGTGGCCGCACCGCTCCGCCGGTCGAGCATCTCGCCCAGCTGCAGATCCGCCAGTCGTTGCAACACCTCCTGCCGCAGCTGGTCCTGGCGCTGGGAGCCCAGCTGCGCCGCTTCCCAGTACTCATCGATCAACGCCTCCAGCGCCCGCAGGTCGCCATGCAGGCCGGCGCGGCCGAGCGGTGGCGTGAGGTGATCGAGGATCACCGCCTGGGCACGGCGCTTGGCCTGGGAGCCTTCGCCGGGGTCGTTGACGATGAAGGGGTAGACATGTGGCAGCGGCCCCAGCGCCCATTCGGGGAAGCAGGACGCCGACAGGCCCAGACCCTTGCCCGGTAACCATTCGAGGTTGCCGTGTTTGCCCACATGGCACACCAGCTGCACGCCGGCCACCTCGCGCAGCCAGAGGTACTGGGCCAGGTAGGCGTGGGTGGGGGGCAGGTCCGGGGCGTGATAGCTGAGGGCGGGGTCGCGGTCGTAGCCGCGGGTCGGTTGGATCAGCAGCACCACATGGCCGAAGCGCAGGCCGTGGACCGGAAAGCCTGCCGGTTCCAGTCCGGCATCCGCGGCGGGGGGGCCCCATCGGGCCTCCAGCTGTTCTCGCCCGGCGGCCGGCAGCGTGGTGTACCACCCCTCGTAGGCCGCCAGGGACAGATGGGCGAGCGGCGGACGGTGGCCGCTCTCGGGGTCGTTGCTGCGGCCCTGCAGCAGCTTGGCGATCAGGGCGTCTCCGTCGCTGGGCAAGGCTGTTTCCCGGGGTAGGGCTGTTTCGCTGGGCAGATCTGTATTGCCGAGCGTGTAACCGGCCTGGCGCAGCCAGTTCAGCATCAGCACGGCGCTGGCTGGCGTGTCGAGACCGACGCCGTTGGCCAGTCGGCTGTTGCGCGTGGGGTAATTGGCCAGCACCAGCGCCAGCCGCCGCGCCGACGGCGGCGTGGCGCGCAGGCTGCACCATCGGGCCAGCAGCTCGGCCACCCAGGCCAGGCGTTCGTGGTCCGGCCTGTAGTGCTGCAGAGCCGTGGCCAGCCGTTGATCGGCCGTGCGCATCTCCTTGAAGGCGCCCACCCGGGTGGTGATCCGCCCGTCCAGTTCCGGCAGGGCGATCTGCAGCGTGAGGTCGAGGGGGGCCAGGCCGAGGCTGCTGGCCTCCCAGCCGGCGCGGCTCTGGGTGCTGCACAGCAATTGAAACACCGGTACCGCCAGGGCTTCCCACAGCGGTGCCCCAAGGCCCGCCTCGTCGAGCTGCACCGAGGCGAACGAGGTGGTGCAGACCACGGCCTCCACCCCTTCGCGGCTGAGCAGATCGGCCACGCCCCGCTGTACGGGCTCCTCCCGCAGGCCGCTCACCCACAGGGCCCGCGGCGTCAGACCGGCGGCGCGCAGGGCTGCAAGCAGGGCATCAGCCAGGTCGAGATCACCGCTCTGCCACAGGGCGCGATAGAGCACCACGCCGACCCGTGGACCCGACTCCTGGCACCAGTCGTAGGGCTGCGGGTCGGCAAGGGGAGCCAGGCGGGGCGGCTCCGGCCGACCACCATCGAGCAGTCCAGCCAGGCTGGCCATCACCGCCCGCCAGTTGGCCAGGCCCCCTTCGCGCAGGCAGCGCCCGCAGGCTTCAGCCAGCGGCAGCTCCACCGTGCCCAGCCCGTGCAGCTGGTGGTCCTCATCGGCCGTGCCGGCCACTACCAGCAGGTGCCGCCCGGATTCGGCCGTGGCCCAGTCGCGCAGTTGTTCAAGGCCGTAGGGCCAATGTCCGCGGCCGCCGAGCAGGCGCACGATCACCAGCTTCGTATCGATCAGGCTGGTGCGCAGCCAGTGATCGATCACCGCCGGGTGTTGCAGCGCCGCCAGGTTGAGGGCGCGCAGATCCCTCCCTGGTCCGAGGGGCTCCGGCTGGGCATCGAGCAGGGCGGCCAGGGCAGCCAGATCGGTATCGGCGCTGCTGAGCAGCACGACCGCCGCCGGCGGCTGTTCGATGAAGACCACCCCATCGTCGGGGCTGGTACTGCCGGGAACGGCCGCGAGGCGATGCATGGGCCCATTGTGATCAGCGGTGCGGCGGGCTGGTGAACGGTCATGGCCCTGGCATTCGCGGCGGTGTCGGTCGCGGCAGTGAGAAGATCACCTGCAGCAGTGGCCGTCTTGCCCCACGAACCGATGCATCAGTTTCTGCCCTACGCCTGGTTCGGTGGCAAGTGCGTGCCCTTCGCGGAGGCCACCCTGTCGGTGGCGACCCATGCCCTGCACTACGGCACCGGGGCCTTCGGGGGCATGCGTGCCCTGCCGAATCCAGCGGATGCGAACGAGATTCTGCTGTTTCGGGCCGATCGCCATGCACGCCGCCTCAGCCAGAGCGCCCGTCTGTTGCTGACGGAGCTCAGCGAGGACACGATCCACAGCGCCATCCAGCACTTTCTGCAGGCCAACAAACCCACCTGCCCGGTTTACCTCCGGCCTTTCGTCTACACCAGCGATCTGGGCATCGCCCCGCGCCTGCACAACATCGAGACCGACTTCCTGATCTACGGCCTCGAGCTCGGCGATTACCTCTCGCCGGAGGGCGTGAGCTGTCGGATCAGCTCCTGGACCCGCCAGGAGGACCGCTCCCTGCCCCTGCGAGGCAAGATCAGCGGCGCCTACATCACCAGCTCCCTGGCCAAGACCGAGGCGGTGAAGAGCGGCTTCGACGAAGCACTGCTACTCAACAGCCGCGGCAAGGTCAGTGAAGCCAGTGGCATGAACCTGTTCCTGGTGCGCGACGGCGTGCTGATCACCCCTGGGGTCGATCAGGACATCCTCGAGGGCATCACCCGCGCCAGCGTGCTGGAGCTGGCCAGGGACATGGGCATCCCCACCCTGGAGCGCCCGGTGGACAAGAGCGAGCTGTTCATCGCCGATGAGGTGTTCCTGAGCGGCACCGCCGCCAAGGTCACGCCGGTGCGCCGGGTCGAGAGCACCGACCTGCGCAGCGAGCGCCCGGTGATGGATGCGATCCGCGAGCGCCTCACCGCGATCACGGAAGGCCGCGATCCCGCCTATGACCACTGGGTCACCCGCGTGCGTCTGAACGGCTGATGCTGGCCACCCAACGGATCGGTTTCCTCGAGCGCCTGCACAGCCCGGAGCGCCCGGTGCTGGTGTTCGACGGTGCTACGGGCACCTCGCTCCAGCAGATGAACCTCAGCGCCGAGGATTTCGGCGGCCCGGCCCTGGAGGGCTGCAACGAGAACCTCGTGTTCACGCGGCCCGACGCGGTGCAGGCGGTCCACCGCCAGTTCCTGGACGTCGGCTGCGATGTGATCGAGACGGACACCTTCGGGGCGGCTTCGATCGTGCTGGCGGAGTACGACCTTCAGGATCAGGCCTTCGCGATCAACAAACGCGCCGCCGAACTGGCACGGGAGGTGGCCGATGCCTACTCCACCCCCGACAAGCCGCGCTTCGTGGCGGGTTCGATGGGCCCCACCACCAAGCTGCCCACCCTTGGGCACGTGAGCTTCGATGAGCTGCGGGACTCCTTCGCCGAGCAGGCCGAGGGGCTGATCGCCGGCGACGTCGATCTGTTCATCGTCGAGACCTGCCAGGACGTGCTGCAGATCAAGGCGGCGCTGCAGGGGATCGAGCAGGCCTTTGCCAGAACCGGCCAGCGCCGGCCGCTGATGGTCAGCGTGACGATGGAGACCACCGGCACGATGCTGGTGGGCTCGGACATCGCCGCGGTGGTGGCGATCCTGGAGCCATTCCCGATCGATGTGCTCGGCCTGAACTGCGCCACCGGCCCGGAGCAGATGAAGGAGCACGTGCGCTACCTGAGCGAGCACAGCCCGTTCGTCGTCAGCTGCATCCCCAATGCCGGGCTGCCGGAGAACATCGGCGGGGTCGCCCATTACCGGCTGACCCCGCTGGAGATGAAGATGCAGCTGCTGCACTTCGTCGAGGATCTCGGCGTGCAGGTGATCGGCGGCTGTTGCGGCACCACCCCCGCCCACATCGGCGCCCTGGCGGAACTGGCCGCGGAACTGAAGCCGGCGGATCGGCGCGTGCGCACCCCCGAACTGCGGGCCAGCGCTGAGGATCCGCGCCCCGCCCTGGCCTATGAGCCGGCCGCCGCCTCGATCTATGGCACCACGCCTTACCTGCAGGACAACTCCTTCCTGATCATCGGCGAGCGCCTCAATGCCAGCGGCAGCAAGAAGGTGCGCGACCTGCTGGCCGCCGAGGACTGGGATGGCCTGGTGGCCGTGGCCCGCGGCCAGGTCAAGGAGAACGCCCACGTGCTCGACGTCAACGTCGATTACGTCGGTCGTGATGGCGAGCGCGACATGCGCGAGCTGGTGAGCCGTCTGGTCACCAACGTCAACCTGCCGCTGATGCTCGACTCCACCGAGTGGCAGAAGATGGAGGCCGGCCTGAAGATGGCCGGTGGCAAGTGCATCCTCAACTCCACCAACTACGAGGACGGCGACGAGCGCTTCTTCAAGGTGCTGGAGCTGGCCAGGGCCTACGGCGCCGGTGTGGTGGTGGGCACCATCGACGAGGAGGGCATGGCCCGCACGGCGGAGCGCAAGTTCGCGATCGCCCAGCGCGCCTACCGCGATGCGCTCGAGTTCGGCATCCCTGCCCACGAGATCTTCTACGACCCCCTCGCTCTGCCGATCTCGACCGGCATCGAGGAGGATCGCGAGAACGGCCTGGCCACGGTGCAGGCGATCCGGATGATCCGCGAGCGCCTGCCCGGTGTGCACGTGGTGCTCGGGGTCAGCAACGTCAGCTTCGGTCTGTCGCCGGCGGCGCGGATCGTGCTCAATTCGGTGTTCCTGCACGACTGCTGCGAAGCGGGCATGGATGCGGCGATCGTCAGCCCGGCCAAGATCCTGCCCCTGGTCAAGATCAGTGAGGAGCACCAACGGGTGTGCCGTGATCTGATCAACGACAACCGTCGTTTCGATAACGGCGTCTGCGTCTACGACCCGCTCACCGAACTCACCAAGCTGTTCGAGGGTGTCAGCGCCAGGGAAGCCCGCGCCTCCGGCCCGCAGCTCAGTGATCTGCCGATCGAGGAGCGCCTCAGACAGCACATCATCGACGGCGAGCGGATCGGCCTTGACGAAGCCCTGCGCATCGCGCTCGACAGCTACAAGCCGCTGGAGATCATCAACACGTTCCTGCTCGATGGCATGAAGGTGGTCGGCGAGCTGTTCGGCTCCGGCCAGATGCAGCTGCCGTTCGTGCTGCAGAGCGCTGAAACGATGAAGGCGGCCGTGGCCTTCCTCGAGCCGCTGATGGACAAGGTGGAGGGCGATGACGGCAGCGGCAGGCGCGCGGCC
>RFPK01000064.1 GCA_009926195.1 Synechococcaceae bacterium WB4_1_0192
CAAGTGGAGCTCTGTTGTGGCGCGCTGTGATCCACGGCTGCAGCGGCAGCTCGATCAAGCACTCCCCCAATCCTTCTTCGCCCGCCCCGCTGAAGTCGTCGCCCCCGAGCTCATCGGCTGCCTGCTGGTGAAACGCCAAGAAGGTGGTGAGCTGCTGTGGGGCGTGATTGTGGAAACGGAGGCGTATTCCCAGGAGGAGCCCGCCTGCCACGGCTACCGCCGCCGCTCCCCCAGCAACGAAACACTCTTCGGGGAGCCAGGGCATTTTTATGTGTATGTGAGCTACGGCATTCACCACTGCGTGAACGTGGTGACGGATCGCTCCGACTGGGCCAGCGGTGTGTTGTTGCGGGCTGTGGAGCTGCCCGGCGAGCCCGAGCGGGTGGCGGCGGGTCCGGGGTTGCTGGCCCGGCGCTTCGGTATCGATCGCGGCCACGATGCCCGGCCGTCGCGACCGGAGCAGGGGCTGTGGCTGGCGCCGAGGCCTCCCGAGCTGATGATGATCACGGCGGAGGATCTGGTTCAGACCGGCCGCATCGGCATCCGCGTGGCTGAGGACCTGCCCTGGCGCTGGTATCTACGCCGCAGCCGCAGCGTCAGCCGCCGGGTCCGCGGTGATCGCCTGCCGCCCCTCGATCAGAAGTTGGCGCGCAGGCCACCGCGGTAGCCCAGTTCGTTGCCGTTGCTGAAGGCCTGATAGTTCACGTCCGCATACAGCCCGAAGTTTCTGTTGATCTGCAGATCGGCACCGAAATCGAGGTAGAGGGTGTTGCTGCCGCGGTTCTGGCCCGTTTCCGTGAGCGAGAGGCTGGGAACATCCACAGCCGTTGCCGAGATCGTGCGGTTGCTGGTGCTGTTGGCCAGCATGTCGTACTGGTAGGCCAGGCCGGCGCGCGGTGTCAGCACCGTGGTTCGAGCTTTGTTCAGGGCAATGGGCAGTTCAATCGCTGTGCCGGCGGTGGCGATCAGCGAGTTGCTCGCCTGGCCATTGACGTTCAGCAGAAAGGTGTTTCCTGTCTCGGTGAAGCCCGCCTGGTCATTGCCGGCCCAGGCCAGATTGACCAGGGGTCGGATCCGGATTGGATTGAGGGAACTGCTTGGCTTGCTGTCCTGCCTGAGCCTGAACTCATAGGAGGCCTGTAGTGCTGCTGTGTAGCCGGTGGATGAAAAATTGGCTTTGGCGGTGTCGCCCAGAAAGGTTCGATAACCGCTGTGGCTGAAGTTGCTGTAGCCCGTGATCGCCGCGATTTTCCAGTTTTTGTCGGGCTGGTAAACGCCGTAGGCGTTGATCGAGTTGATGTTGGAATTGATCTGGGCGCTGCTTCCTTGGAAATTGAAGTCGCTCAGGTTGGCCGTGCCGTAGCCATAGGCGGCTCCAATCGCCCACTGTTCGCCTGGCTTCCATTCGACGCCATACGCGCTGGATGTGTTGCCGCTGTTGTAGCTGCCCAGGCTGACGCTGCCGTTGATGTTGCCACTGGCATAGGCTCCGCTCACGAACAGGCACGTCCTGCTGCCCTCTGGGCCGATCAGCCAGCCTCGCTGCTTGCAGTCGCCGGCTTGGCTGAGAATGAGCTCGCGCTGGTTCTTGATGGCATCCAGGCTTACCGACTGAATGTCGGCATAGGGCTGGAGGGCTGAGCTGTAGAGAACCGGGTAGAGGAAGTTGCTGATGGTCAGGATGCCGACGAAGCTGTCGTTGTCGACATCGTCGATCCTGAACCCAAATGTGTCTCCTCTGCTGAGGCTGTAGGTCTCGGCGCCGCTTTGGCTGAACAGGCCAGAGCCAAGGACGTACTGGCTGAAGTTGATGGCGTTGTCGTTGATCACAAACTGCGGCAGGTCGTCATCGTTGTTCTGGGTGTTTGTGAAGTTCCAGTTGAACTTGTAGATGCCGGTCAGTCGCGCGGTGTTGCTGTAGGTGATCGTGCCTCCGTTGACGTTGCCGACCAGTCCTGGTGCCGTTATCACGATTGAGCCTGGAGCTCCGCTGGTGTTGACCGTTCCGTTGGAGTTGTTCTGGATCAGTGTCCAGGTCGGTGGGGCATAACTGCCGGAGAACTGAGCCCGCGCCGGCCCGCCGCCTGCCGCCATGGCCAGCAGTGCGATCAGGCCCAGGCGCGTGCGTCGGTTCAAGGCTGGTTGTTGATTGCTGCGGGCCTCCTAGCCGGTTCCTTCTGCATTTGGCAAGCCCTCGCTATAGCCCGCTCCATGCCCTGGCCATCCCTGCCGTCACGCCCTGCGGCCAGCGCCGTTGGCCCCCTGTCCCACCGGCCCCTAGCCTGCCTCCAGGAGCCCCGCAGGCCTTGAGCGACTGGACCCACCGCCACGTGCTCGATCTGGCGGCCTTTTCGCTGGACGATTACGCCATGGTGCTCGAGCTGGCTCAGCGCTTCCGCTCCCTCCCCACCAGCGGCGCCCGCAAGCTGCCGGCCCTGCAGGGTCGCCTGGTCACCACCTTCTTCTTCGAGCCCAGCACCCGCACCCGCAGCAGCTTTGAGCTGGCGGCCAGGCGCCTGTCGGCTGATGTGCAGAGCTTCTCCCCCTCCTCCAGTTCGCTGAGCAAGGGCGAGAGCCTGCTCGATACGGTGCGCACCTATGTGGCGATGGGGGCGGAGCTGCTGGTGGTGCGCCATCGCTGCACCGGTGTGCCCGCTGGCCTGGCCCGTGAGCTGGAGGCCAGCGGTGAGCGGGTGGCCGTGCTCAATGGTGGCGATGGCCTGCACAGCCATCCCAGCCAGGGGCTGCTCGATCTGTTCACCCTGGCGCGCCACTTCTGCCCCGAGGCTCCGGGGCCGGAGGCCCTGCGCGGCCGCCGCCTGGTGATCGTGGGCGACATCCTGCATTCGCGGGTGGCCCGCTCCAACCTCTGGGCCCTCAGCGCCTGTGGAGCCGATGTGGTGCTCTGCGGTCCGGCCACCCTGCTGCCAGAAGCCTTCGCGGCCTTCACGGCCGCCCCGCCGCCGGGGCAGCAGCGGGATCCGGTGGCCCGCCGGGGTCGCATCACGATCGAGCGCAACCTGGAGCGGGCCCTGCCGGGGGCGGATGCGGTGATGACCCTGCGCCTGCAGAAGGAGCGCATGCATCAGCACCTGCTCACCAGCCTCGAGAGCTATCACCGCCATTACGGCCTCACCCATGAGCGCCTGGCGCTCTGCGGCGCGCCGGTGCCGGTGTTGCATCCGGGCCCGGTGAACCGCGGCGTTGAACTCAGCGGCGCCCTGCTCGACGACCCCTCCCGCTCGCTGGTGGAGGAACAGGTGTGCAACGGCATCCCGATCCGGATGGCCCTGCTCTACCTGCTGGCCGGTGTCAGAGCAGCTTGAAGCCCTCCAGCAGCAGCCCGTAGCTGAAGCCGATCCGCGTCATGTCGAGCAGCTGCAGGCCCAGTGGGTCGCCGCGCCGCTGCAGCAGCGGGCGGCGCACCCGGACCGCCAGTTCGATCGCCGCCACGCACAGCAGCGCCGCCAGCGGGTCGAGGAAGGAGCGGGCGCCGGTGATCGTGGCCACCGCATTGCCCATGAAGAAGCTCGACAGCAGCACGATCAGCAGCAGCGACAGCCGACGCCAGGGGTTGCCCGCCCAGCGCTCCAGGCGTGCCCAGCTCCCGCCCAGGGTCTGCTGCAGGCGGGTGCGCTGCGGTGGCGGGGTCAGGGTCAGAGCGCTGCTGCCATGGAGCGGATCGCCCGCGTTCTACCGCAGGTGAAGGCAACAGGCCGCCTCAGCCGTCGCTGTCCTTCTTGCGGGAACCCTTGCCTTCCAGCAGCTCCAGCAGGGCCTCCATCTGGGCCATCACGCCCCGCACCTCACCGGCTTCCGGCAGCAGGCCATCGTCCATCACACCCTGATGCATCTCGCGCAGCTCCTGGCGGATGTAACGGAGGTGGCTCACCACCTGTTCACGCTTCGACTGCGACATGGAGTCGGATCGGGCTCGGAATCAACCACCCCTTTTACCGCATCGCCCCTCTAGCAGAGCGCGGCCCAGGGCCGCCACCCCGAAGCCGAGCACCGTCACGGGGCATTCCCTGCAGATGCAGCAGGCGCCGGGGGGGCAGATCCGCCCCGCAGCTGCCTCACTTCTGGCCGAAGCGCGCCTTGGCATCCTCAAAGAACGCCAGGTCCACCTGAACCTGTCCGCTTTCCGCCGCCATCGCCTCGATCCGCTTGCGCACGGCCGGGCGCACGAAGAACGGGACTTCCTTCAGCTTCGCTTCCGCGTCGGGGGCCCAGTTCATGCCTGCTGCTCAATCGCGGCAGCAGGCTAATGGCCGTGGGGCAGTGGCTCCTCAGCGGCCTTCGGCAAAGGCGATGCCCAGCTGCACCTGTTCGATCGCCTCGCTGATCAGTCGCAGCGCCACATCCCTGTGCCCACCCTTATTGGGTGCTGCCGCCTGCAGTGATGCCTGGGCTCCGTACAGCTGCGACAGGGCCTCGCGCATGTTCGGCTGGTCGGCGCGGGCGATGCCTGCGGACAGCAGCGCTCCGGCGGTGAAGGCGGCGCCGATCGGCAGGGCACGACGCAGGCGGCCGGGGATGCGACGGAGGGACGGCATGGCACACGGGGCCAATCGGGCCCGATCGTTGATGACCCTGTCATCCTGTCGGCGCTGACCGGAGTCGTCCACGGGGCGGCGCCAGCTCGAGCCGGCGGGCGGCACGGCCTGATCCCCTGGAAGGTTCTGAATCGATGGGAGATGGAGAATAGGGGACTCGAACCCCTGACCTCTGCGGTGCGATCGCAGCGCTCTACCAGCTGAGCTAATTCCCCGGTGTTGGCGCCCTGGCAGGGCCTCGGGAGTGGGCTGACCGGCCGAGGCCGAGCCAGACCTTGGCAGAAATTATCAGCCTTTCGAGCGCTCGGCGCAGCTGCTGGGGAGAATGCGGGGGTGTGCGCTTCTGCCATGACCGACCCTTCAGCCACGGCGGGTGCAGCCCTCACGTCCGAACCGATCACGCCGGAACGCATCGCCGCCTTTGATGAGGCCTCGGTGGCGGATCTGGCGCGGCGCCTGGAGGAGGACGACTACCCCACCCCCTTCGCCGGCCTGGCCGACTGGCATCTGATGCGTGCTCTGGCGATCCACCGCCCCGAACTGGCGCGTCCCTACGTCCATCTGGTCGACCAGGAACCCTTTGATGAGGACTGACGGCGACCAGGCCGCCGCTGCACCAGTGGACCCCCTGGCCGGGCGGCGCATCCTGGTGGGCATCAGCGGCAGCATCGCCGCCGTGAAGCTGCCGCTGGTGGTGAGCGCCCTGGCGCAGCGCGGCGCCGAGGTGCGCTGCGTGCTCACCCCCAGCGCCGAGCGCCTGGTGAGCGCGGTGGCCCTGGCCAGCCTCAGCCGCCACCGCTGTTACGTCGATGCGGATCAGTGGAGTGCCGCGGCGGCCCGGCCCCTGCATGTGGAGCTGGCCGAGTGGGCCGACCTGGTGCTGCTGGCACCGCTCTCGGCCACGACCCTCGGGCGCTGGTGCCATGGCCTCGGCGACACGCTGCTGGCTTCGCTGCTGCTGGCCTGTGAGGCGCCGGTGCTGGTGGCCGCCGCGATGAACACGGCCATGTGGGCGTCGCCTGGAGTAGCCCGCAACTGGCGCGACCTTCAGGCCATGGAGCGGGTGCTGCCTCTGGGGCCGGCCGAGGGGCTGCTCGCCTGCGATCGGCAGGGAGCCGGGCGCATGGCCGAGCCGGCCGCGCTGCTGCTGGCCCTGGAATCCCTGGCCTGCTGGGGCTGGCGGCGCGACTGGCAGGGGCTGCGCCTGCTGGTGAGCGCTGGCCCCACTCGCGAATGGCTCGACCCGGCCCGTTGCATCAGCAACCCCAGCACCGGCCGCATGGGTGTGCTGCTCGCCCAGGCGGCCCGCCTGCGCGGCGCCGAGGTGCAGCTCGTGCATGGCCCGCTGCAGGTGGAGCCCGCCTGGCTGGAGGGTCTGCACTGCCACCCGATCGAGACCGGCGCCGAGCTGCAGCAGGCCCTGGCTGCCCTGCAGCCGGCTGTGGAGGCGATCGCCATGGCCGCCGCCGTGGCCGACCACCGCCTGGCGGCGCCATTCGCGCACAAACCGGACAAGCAGGCCCTGGCCGCTGCGCTGCAGGGTGGGTGGGAACCTGTGCCCGATCTGCTGGTCGAACTGGTGGCGCGCCGCCCCGCCGGTCAGCGGATCCTCGGCTTTGCGGCCCACTCGGGGGACGTGCTCCCTCAGGCGCAGGCCAAGTTCGCGCGCAAGGGCTGTGATCTCCTGTTCGCCAATCCGATCGATCGGCCAGGCGTCGGTTTCGGCACTGCCGCCAACGAGGGCTGGCTGCTGGGTCCCGGCGCTTCCGTGAGCCGGATGGAGCCGATGGGCAAGCTGGCGCTGGCCCATCGGTTGCTCACGGCCCTCAGGCCGCCAGCGCCGTGCCCGCCTCGCCGCTCTGCAGCAGATCCATGAACGTGCGCAGCTGCAGCCTGGGGATGTAGGGCCAGCCGCCGCTCTTCTCCATGCTCTGCAGCAGGTTGAACAGCTCGCCGCGGTCGGCCGGCAGGCTGGCGCGGAAGGGGCCGTCCTGAATGGTGCGGTGCAGCTCCTCAAGGCGGCGCAGCAGCTGCAGCAGCACGTCGGGCTGGCCGTCGGCCTCATCGGCCAGGGTCTGGAGATCGGCCAGCAGCTGGTTCAGCCGGATCTCCCGGCTGGTGGTGGTCTCGCTTGCGGTGGTGCTGGCGTCGCTCATGGGGCCGTTCAGATCCGCTCCCGCATACAGGTTGTTGAGAGCCGCGACATGGTACGCGGAATCAGCGTTTTGCACCGGTAGTATCCCGAACGGGCGCACCCCAAATCAGCGGTAATTCCCTGCCAGTTCCCCGCCAGACCGGCTTCTCCCCATGCGTTTCCGTCCTCTGCTGGCCCTTGCGCTGGCGCTCTGCCTGACCCTGGTCACCGCCTGCAGCGGCGGGGCCAAGGCTGTGGACCGGGCCAACCTGACCTACGACGACATCCACAACACCGGTCTGGCCAACGACTGCCCGACCCTGCCCGATTCCGCTCGCGGTTCGATCGCCCTGGATGCCTCCGCCAAGTACCAGCTGCGTGAGATCTGCCTGCACCCGGCTGAGGTGTATGTGAAGGGTGAGCCCGCCAACAAGCGCGTTGAGGCTCAGTTCCAGCCCACCAAGATCCTCACCCGCTTCACCACCAGCCTCGATCAGGTCTACGGCGATCTGGCCGTGGCCGGTAACGGTGTGAGCTTCAAGGAGCAGGGCGGTATCGACTTCCAGCTCGTCACCGTGCTGCTGCCCGGTGGTGAGGAGGTGCCCTTCGTGTTCTCCAGCAAGGAGCTCGATGCCACGGCTGACGGCGCCGCCATCAGCACCAGCACCGATCTGAACGGCACCTACCGCGTGCCCAGCTACCGCACCTCCAACTTCCTCGATCCCAAGGCCCGCGCTCTGACCACCGGCGTTGAGTACGCCCAGGGTCTGGTCGCCCTCGGCGGTCAGGATGACGAGCTCGCCAACGAGAACGTCAAGCGCTACATCGACGGCACCGGTGAGATGAACCTCTCGATCACCAAGGTGGATGCCGCCACCGGTGAGTTCGCCGGTGTGTTCACCGCCGTGCAGCCTTCCGACACCGACATGGGTGGCCACGAGCCCCTCGACGTCAAGATCACCGGCCAGCTCTACGGCCGTCTTGAGAAGGCCTGATCGCGCCTCTGGTCGCCATCAGCAACACCGGGGGCCGCAGGGCCCCCTTTTTTATGGCCGTGCCCGGGCTGAGCGGCCCCTCTGGGAGAATCGCCGGCATCATTGCCAATTCCACTGCCATGACGACCAGCGTCGCCCCCGCCCGGCCGGGCCTGATCGCTCCCCATGGCGGCAGCCTGGTGGACCTGCGGGTGCCGGCTGAGCAGCGCGAGGCCGTCAAGGCGGGCGTGGATCACGTGATCGAGTGCTCCGATCGCAACGCCTGCGACGTGGAGCTGCTGATGGTGGGCGGCTTCTCGCCCCTGCGCGGCTTCATGCACCAGGAGGACTATCAGTCCGTGGTGGAGAAGCACCGCACCACCAGCGGCCTGCTGTTCGGCCTGCCGATCGTGATGGATACCCAGCGCGATGACATCGCCGTGGGTCAGAAGCTGCTGCTCACCTACCGCGGCCAGGACCTGGCGGTGATGACGGTGGAGAGCCGGTGGGAGCCCGACAAGGCCCGTGAGGCCAAGGGTTGCTATGGCACCACGTCGCTGGAGCACCCGGCCGTGAAGATGATCGCCACCGAGCGCGGTCGCTACTACCTCGGTGGTGCCATCCAGGGTCTGGAGCTGCCCAACCGCGTCTTCCCCTGCAAGACCCCGGCTGAAGTGCGCGCCACCCTCCCCGAAGGCCAGGACGTGGTGGCCTTCCAGTGCCGCAACCCGATCCACCGCGCCCACTACGAACTGTTCACCCGCGCCCTCGATGCCACCAACGTGAGCGATCAGGGCGTGGTGCTGGTGCACCCGACCTGCGGCCCCACCCAGGACGACGACATCTCCGGTGAGGTGCGCTTCCAGACCTACGAGCGTCTGGCCGCCGAGGTGAACAATCCCCGCATCCGCTGGGCCTATCTGCCCTACTCGATGCACATGGCCGGCCCGCGTGAGGCGCTGCAGCACATGATCATCCGCAAGAACTACGGCTGCACCCACTTCATCATTGGCCGCGACATGGCGGGCTGCAAGAGCTCGATCAGCGGCGACGACTTCTACGGCCCCTACCAGGCCCAGGATTTCGCCCGCGACAACGCCCCCGAGCTCGGCATGGAGACCGTGCCTTCGCTCAACCTCGTCTACACCGAGGAGGAGGGCTACGTGACCGCCGAGCACGCCGATGCCCGCGGCCTGCACGTCAAGAAGCTCAGCGGCACCCAGTTCCGCCAGATGCTGCGCAGCGGTGAGGAGATCCCCGAGTGGTTCGCCTTCCGCAGCGTGGTGGAGGTGCTGCGGTCGGCCTCCTGAGCCCACACTGCCTGAGACCGGTTAACATT
>RFPK01000065.1 GCA_009926195.1 Synechococcaceae bacterium WB4_1_0192
GGCCTGGAATCTGGTGGTGGTGCTGCTGCTGGGACCGCGGCTGCTGCCCGCCGACTGGTTTGAGCGGGCCGTGATCGAGTTCGGCCAGGCCACCGGCGTGGCCGCCTCGGGCCTGTTGCTGCTGCGCATGGCCGACCCGGAGGATCGCAGCACCGCCCTGCCGGCGTTCTCGATCAAACAGCTGCTTCTGCAGCCCTTTGTGGCCGGCGGTGTGGTCACGGTGGTGGCACCGCTGGCGGTGAGCGGGTGGGGGCTGCCAAGCTGGACCGGCTTCTGCCTGGTGGTGGTGCTGGTGGCGGGCGGCGGCGGCCTGCTGCTCAGCCGGCTTCAGCCGGCAGGGGAATCTGCGGCCGGAACCTCGCCGTAGTGAAGGCTGCGGAACTGATGGTGCACCGCCTGCATCTGCGCCGCGCTGAGCAGGGGCGGTTCACCGAGCTGCAGGGCCTGCAGATACATCCGCGCCAGGGTTTCCACCTCCACGGCGATGCGCAGCGCCTGCTGCAGCCCACCGTGCGCCCCAAGCGCCACCTGCCCATGCTGGGCGAGTAGGCAGGCCAGGCGATCCTGCAGGGCCTGCACCGCCAGCCGGGAGAGCTCCTCCGTACCGAAGGTGGCATAGGCGGCGCAGCGGATGTCATCCCCTCCGGCAACGGCTGTCATGTAGTGGAAGGGGGGGATGGCACGACCATGGCAGGCGATGGCGGTGGCATGGATCGAGTGGCAATGGAGCACCGCCTGCACATCGGGTCGGGTGGCGAAGATATCGGCATGCAGACGCCATTCCGAAGAAGGCTTGCGCGGGACACGATCAGACACCACGGCTTCAGCCAGAGGCTGACCATGCAGATCGATCGCCACCAGATCTTCAAGGCACATCAGTTCATAGGCCAGGGAACTGGGGGTGATCAGGAGACCTCCGGGAATCCGCACCGACACGTTGCCGGAGGTGCCCTGATTGAGCCCGACGGCATTCATGCGGCAGGCTGCATCCAGCAACTCTCGACGCTGATTCGCATGGTGGAACATCGTGAATGGATGGCGATGCATGCCGAGGCTAGGACGCTGATCCCAGAGCAGCTGGGCGAGCACCCTGCAGACAAATAATCGTGCGCTGCTGGAACCAGCGACAACCCAGCAGCGATGGCAAACGCGAGAGGGGGAGGACGCATTTGCATATCCCGACAAGCCAACTAGCATGCAACCGCCTGATGGCAGACGTGAGCAGAACCACTGGCACCACCGATCCAGACATCGCACCGACGCCTGATCTGAACCATGCCCTCAAGTTACTTCCCGAATGCGCAGCTGCTGCAGAACCTGCCAATCAACCGAGCGGCCTACTCCCATCGCACGGCCTGGATTCTGGCGGCAATCTCCTGGCTTGCCTACCAGCGCCTACCGGGGGAAAGCACGCTCTCATTGGCGCAGGTCGTCAAGGACATCACCGAGGCAGCCAAACAGAATCAAAGCCCCCAGATCCGCGAGCTGATCCAGCGTTATCAGCAGGCAGAGACCAATACCAGCACCCCACTTCTGCAGGAGCTTGAGCAAGCAGGATTTGAGTTTGTGCAGGGTTTCGATAGCGATATCGGCACCCAGTGCTTCCTGGCGCGGCTGAAGCCCTGCGGCGAACAGCGGGCGATGTTGATCCTGGCCTTCCGAGGCACCGAAACCAACGCGATTGAAGACATCCGCACGGATACAAAACTGATGCTGCAGGAGGCACCGGGCGGCGGACGGGTGCACCCGGGCTTCTACCGCGCCTTCGCCAGCGTGCAGGAGGCGATCCAGCAGACCCTGAATGCCCATGGCGACTGCCCCCTCTACATCACGGGGCACTCACTCGGCGGCGCCCTGGCACTGGTGGCCAGCCGCTATCTGCAGCACCCTCAGGCGGCAGCCACCTACACCTATGGCGGGCCACGGGTGGGCGATGCCGAGTTCTTCAGCGATTACCAGGTACCGGTGTATCGAGTGGTGAACGGGGCCGATGTGGTCGCCCGCCTGCCCCTGGGGGAATGGCTATCCCTGCTGCTGTCATTGATCCGACTGATCCCCCTCAATGGCACCTATCGGCTGGCCGTCTGGCTGCGCAACAAGGTAGCGGGATACAGCCACTACGGCAGCTCAATCTACCTCTCCGACGCCAGCAATACGCTGCCGGACAGCACCGGAATTCCCTACAGCGACCTGCAGGTCCGACAGGATCCCGAATTCATCTGGCGATCCCGCCTCACCATGCGGCGGCTGCTGCGCGGCGGCTTCCGGGCCTGCGTGGACGACCATGACATCAGCACCTATACCCAGAAGCTCTACGCCAATGCCCAGCGCCGCCATGGTTGAACCGGCTGCGGCGGTCGAGAATCTGGAATGATCATGAATCCAACCGCCGAGCCCCGGCCGAAAACGTAGGCGATAATCAATTGGCAAGCTGGTTGAGAACAGCCGGGAGGACTGCGAACAGTGGAGCAGGCGAATGATGCGGTGCGCCAGCAATACGAAGACTGGCCCTATCCCCCACCGATCCGGAATCTCGACACATGGCTACAGAACAACTGGCAATGGTTTGACCCCAGCCACGCGCACCGTCAGCTATGGCCCGACCGAGCCGATACCGAGGGTCTTGAGATCCTGATCGCCGGTTGCGGCACCAACCAGGCCGCCATCTTCGCCTACACCAATCCGACAGCGCGGGTTGTGGGGTTGGACGTGAGCCAAGCCGGACTGGCCCATCATGCCTGGCTCAAGGAGCAATACAGGCTCAGCAATCTGGAGCTCCAGGAACTGCCCATTGAAGCCGCGCACACGCTCAGCCAGGACTTTGACCTGATCGTCTGCACCGGCGTGCTGCATCATCTCGCCGATCCCGAAGCGGGACTGAGCGCTTTGAGCCAACGACTCAAGGCTGACGGCTGCATCGCCCTGATGCTCTACGCCCGCTACGGGCGACTGGGCGTGGAACTAATGCAGACGTTGTTTGCCGAACTGAACCTGCAGAAAGACGCTTCATCACTGCAGATCATCCGCGACAGTTTCGCCTGCATCGATCCCCTGCACCCCCTGCGCAGCTATCTGGCGATCGCACCCGATCTTGGTCACGACACCGGTCTGATCGACACGTTCCTGAATGCACGTGAGCGCAGTTACAGCGTCAACGACTGCATGGCTTTACTGACGTATGCAGGGCTGGTGTTTCAGGACTGGTTCTTCAAAGCGCCTTATCACCCCGTGACGGCCAGACCCTCCAGCAATGCCCTACTGGAGGCGATTGCTCAGCTGAGCCCTCGGCGGCAGTGGGCAGCCATGGAACGGATCCAGTCGCGCAATGCCTGTCATTTCCTGCTGGCCTGCAAACCGGAGCGAGCGGCCGCAAGCTACCGCCTGGATCCTGCAGGCTCAGATGCCGGGACCCTGGTGCCATCCCTGCGCTGGCGGTGCAGCCTCAACGGTGGCACCTTGATCACACCGCACCTCCGGATCCAGCTGAACGAGGCTGAACAAGCCCTCATGCTGGGCATGGACGGTCGCCGCTGCATCGGGGAGCTGTGCGCCCCAGACGGGCTGGAGGCCGCCAAGGCTGCGATTCAGCGCCTGTGGCTCCTGGATGGCCTCGACCTGGCGCTGCCAGGGGCAACCGGCCACTGATCAAGAGGCGATGGCACTAACAGCCACCATTCCCGCCGTTCCCGCCAAGACCCCCTGCACCGCCATTGCCACCGACACCCCTCAGCGGCTCGCCAAGGGCAGCGCCACCACAGCCACCATTCCCACCATTGCCACCCCCAACGACACCCTCAAGATCGGCCTCCTGGAGCTCCTCGCTGCTGTCTTCAGCTGGGTTCTGGCAGGACTCGGACACGGGCCTGAAGCGCGGCAGACTTCCGTTCTAGGCCCATCAGCACAGCTGAGCAATGGCGCAGCCAGCTGTACTGCCTGGATCGGTGCCATACACCCCCCGCAGCCCCGCTTCACTGGCTGCAGCCACGCCCCGCTCGGTAATCAGCGCCGTCACCAGCCGGGCCGGCGTCACATCAAACGCCGGGTTGAAGCCGCTGCTGCCATCGGGGATGAGCTGCACGCTGGTGATGGCGCCATCGGCCGCACGCCCCTGGATGTGGGTCACCTCGGCGGCGCTGCGGGCCTCGATCGGGATCTCTGCCACGCCATCGTCGATGGTCCAGTCGATCGTGGAGGCGGGCAGGGCCACGTAGAAGGGCACGCCGTTGTCGTGGGCGGCCAGGGCCTTGAGGTAAGTGCCGATCTTGTTGCACACATCGCCGCGGCGGGTGGTGCGGTCGGTGCCCACGATCACGGCATCCACCTGGCCGTGCTGCATCAGGTGGCCACCGGCGTTATCGACGATCACGGTGTGGGGCACTCCCTCACGCGCCAGCTCCCAGGCGGTGAGGGACGCGCCCTGGTTGCGTGGGCGGGTTTCATCCACCCACACATGGATGGCCAGACCGGCGCGGTGGGCCTTGTAGATCGGAGCCAGGGCCGTGCCCCAGTCGACCGTGGCGATCCAGCCGGCATTGCAGTGGGTCAGCACGTTGAACGGCTGATCGCGGCGCTCTGCCGGCCGCGCCGCCGCCAGCTCCTGAAAGAGACGCAGGCCGTGCTCGCCGATCGCCTCGCACATCGCCACGTCCTCCTCAGCGATGGCGGCAGCCTCAGCCTTCGCCGCCGCCGCACGCTCCGCCGGGGGCAGGGGTGCCACCCGATCGCGCACCCGCTCCAGGGCCCAGCGCAGATTCACAGCCGTGGGGCGGGTGGCATTGAGCTGCTCAAAAGCCACCGCCAGGGCGACATCGGAGGGGTCGGCCTGCAGGGCCAGCATCAGCCCGTAGGCACCGGTGACCCCGATCAGCGGCGCACCGCGCACCACCATCGTGCGGATCGCCTCGGCGGCCTGGTCGCAGCTGGTGAGGGTGCGGGTGGTGAAGCGATGGGGCAGCAGCGTCTGATCGATCACGCCGATCGCGTCGCCGCCCTGTTGAGCCCCCTCCTCCAGCCAGATGGTGCGCCAGGCCTTGCCGTCGATCTTCATGGGTGCGGGCGGGGGTGGAGCGGGATCTGGACTGATCATCCCGCGGCGGCTGGCGTCGCTCAGATCGGGCGGTAGCCGAACCAATCCGGCACCTGGCTCTGGCTGAGACGCTCCGGGTGAAGCTCCAACTGCACATGCCAGCGCTCACCACCGAGCAGCTCCAGCTGCTCGATCGCCAGACAATCGTCCACGGCGCAGAGATCATCCTTGTGGATCTGCAGGGCACCGCGCAGCCACTGCCGCCTGGCCGCCGCCTTGGCGTCCTGGGGCGTGGCGGCCACCACCAGACCGAAGTGATGGAGCTCGGCCAGGGAATCAGGGCGGTAGGCGCCCAGGTTCACGAACCACAGCCGCTCGGGCCGGGGCGCGGCCGGCTCGCGCCCGAGGCGCACCACATAGCCATCGATCATCCGCACCGCCATGTAGGCATCGAGGTGCAGGCCCTCACGCCGCCCGAACCACTGCCGCCGCAGCTCCGGGATGGTGGCGTCGATCGTGGGTCCGGCCACGAAGCGCACATCGTGCAGCTCGATGTGACTGGTGGCGGTGCGCCCCCCCAGCACCGCCAGGAACAGCGTTGCGTCCGGCAGGGGCTCCAGTGCCACAGGCCTTCAGCTGTGCTCGCGCAGGAAGCTGACCGTCCCTGCGAGTTCCTCAGCGAAGCGGTCGATCTCCTCGGGGGTCGTGGTGAAGCTGAGGCTGGCGCGGGCCGAGGCACTCAGGCCGTAGTGGCGATGGAGGGGCTGGGTGCAGTGGTGACCGCTGCGGATGCAGATGCCGGCGGAATCGAGCAGGGCGGCGATGTCGTTGGCGTGGACACCATCGACATGGAAGGCGGCCAGGGCGCCGCGATCGGGTTGTTGCTCGGGGGTGGGGCCGAGGATCGTGAGGCCGTCGATCGCCTGCAACCGCGTGAACAGCTGGCGGGTGAGCTGCTGCTCCCAGGCGTGGATCCGCTCCAGACCGATCGCCTGCAGGTAATCCAGGGCAGCGCCCATGCCGATCGCTTCGCCAATGGCGGGGGTGCCGGCTTCGAACTTGTGGGGCAGGCCGGCCCAGCTGCTGTGATCGAGATAGACGTCCTGGATCATTTCGCCACCGCCGAGGAAGGGCGGCATCGCCTCCAGCAGGGCTTCACGACCCCAGAGGAAACCCATGCCGGTGGGGCCGCAGAGCTTGTGGGAGCTGCCCACCAGGAAATCAGCGCCGAGCGTGGCGACGTTGACGGGTAGATGGGGCAGGCTCTGGCAGGCATCCACCAGCAGCAGGGCGCCGGCCGCATGGGCCAGGACCGCCACCTCAGCGATCGGATTGAGGCAGCCGAGGGTGTTGCTCACCTGCACCAGGCTCACCAGGCGGGTGCGCTCGCTGAGCTTGCCGCGCAGATCCTCGAGATCCAGCTCACCGGTTTCGGTGAGGCCGGCGTGGCGGAGGACGCAGCCGGTGCGGTCGGCCAGCAGCTGCCAGGGCACCAGGTTGCTGTGGTGCTCCATCACCGTGAGCAGCACCTCATCGCCGGGGCGGAGATTGGCCTCACCCCAGCTGCGGGCCACCAGGTTGATGGCTTCACTGGCGTTGCGGGTGAACACGATCTCGTTGGGGCTGGCGGCCCCGACATAGGCGGCCGCCTTGGCGCGGGCGGCTTCGAAGCCTTCAGTGGCGCGGGCGCTCAGCTGGTGGGCACCACGGTGCACGTTGGCGTTGTCGTGGTCGTAGTAATGCTGCAGGGCTTCGAGCACCTGGCGGGGCTTCTGGCTGGTGGCGGCGTGATCGAGGTAGATCAGCGGCTGTCCGAGGCAGGCGGTCTGGGCCAGCAACGGGAAATCGGGCCGGGTGCTGGCAGCAAGGTTCAGGGGGGGGGCGAGGGTGCTGGTCATGCCGCCGCCTCCGCCGCCAGCTGCAGCGCATCCAGGGGACACCAGGCGCGGACCGCCTCCGGCAGCTCGCGCAGCACCTCCTCGCAGAAGGCGCGCTGCAGCAGCTGGGCCGCCTGCTCGGCGCCGATGCCACGGCTCTGCAGATAGAACAGCTCGTCGGTCTGGAGGCTGCTCACGGTGGCGCCGTGGGCGCACTTCACATCGTCGGCAACGATCTCCAGCTCGGGCTTGGTATCGATGCGGGCGCGATCGGAGAGCAACAGGCTGCGGCTGAGCTGAGCGGCATTGGTGCGCTGCGCTTCGCGCGGCACCCGCACGGCGCCGTTGAACACGCTGCGGCCCTGGCCAGCGGCCACGGCCTTGTGCAGCTGATCGAGCCGCCCCTCGGGGCCGTTGAAACGGATGTGGCTATGGGTATCGGCGATCTGGCGACCCTGCACCAGTTGCAGGCCGCGCAGGGTGGAGCAGGCCTGGCCATCGACCTGCAGCAACCGGGGTTCGAGGCGTGCGAGCCCCCAGCCGGCGGTGACGGCCGTGAGTTGGCAATCGCTCTCAGGCTCCTGCTCGATCGCCAGATGGGCCAGCAGGGCGGCATCGGCATGGCCATGGGCCACCAGGCCGTGCCGCAGGCGAGCGCTGCGGCCGAGGTGGGCCTCGAGCACCAGGCTGGTGAGACCCGGGCGATCAGCCTGCAGCAGCTGGCTGAGCTCCAGGTCGGCCTTTTCCTCCAGGACCAGCAGCACACGGAACGCGGCTGGCCCACGGCTCACCAACTCCAGGCGCACGGCGCTGCGGCTGGCGACCCGCAGGGCGAGTACCCGCTCGGCGGCGGCGTGGTTGAGCTCGACGGGCCAGTGGTGTTCGCAACCGGTGGCGGCCAGGGTATGGCCGAGGGCCTGGGCGGTATCCAGCGGCGAAAGGGCCGTCAACCCGGCGGGCAGGCTGAGCCCCGCGAGGGGATCACGGCGACCATCAAGGTGCAGGCGCAGCACGCCAGGCGTGGGGGCCAGGGCGGCGTCTTCACCGACCGCTGGGGAGGCCGTTGCCGTCTCAGCAGTGCCAACAGAGGCCGTCGGCAGCTGCTGGAGCAGGGCCAGATCGGTGAAGCGCCAGTCCTCCTGGCGACTTGAGGGTGGCGTGAGCTCCGTCAGAGCACGGCGGCCACGCTCCTGCACCGGGGCCAGCTCACCGGCCGGTTCCGGCAGATCCTTGAGCCAGCGCTGGGTCCAGCCGGCCAGACCAGCCGCTGAGCTGGAGAGGGCGGCGGTCATCAGGCCACCTCCGCCGGCTGGCGGCCAGCGGCGGCCTCCAGCGCCGCCAGTTCCTCATCCACCCAGTCGTAGCCGCGCTGTTCAAGCTCAAGGGCGAGCTCCTTGCCACCGGTGCGCAGAATGCGGCCGGCGGCCATCACGTGCACATAATCCGGCGTGATCGCATCCAGCAGACGCTGGTAGTGGGTGATCAGGAGCGTGGCGTTATCGGGGCTGGCCAGCTGATTCACGCCGCCGGCGACGATGCGCAGGGCATCGATATCCAGGCCGGAATCGGTTTCATCGAGAATCGCCACCAACGGCTCCAGCAGGGCCATCTGCAGAATCTCGTTGCGCTTCTTCTCACCGCCGCTGAAGCCCTCGTTCACCGAACGATCGAGGAAGGCGGGGTCCATCTGGACCACCTGCAGCCGCTCGCGCACCAGATCCTCGAAGGCGAAGGTATCGAGCTCCTCATCGCCCTGCTCGGCGCGGCGGGCGTTGGTGGCCACGCGCAGAAATTCGAGGTTGCTCACACCCGGAATCTCCACCGGATACTGAAAACCGAGGAAAACACCGATGCGGGCCCGACGCTCCGGTTCCATGTCGAGCAGATTCTCGCCGCGGTAGATCACGCTTCCGCCGGTGACGGTGTAGGCGGGGTGGCCGGCCAACACCTTGGAAAGGGTGCTCTTGCCACTGCCATTGCGGCCCATCACGGCATGGATCTCACCGGCGCGCACCGTGAGGTTCACGCCCTTGAGGATCGCCTTGTCCTCCACGCGAGCCTGAAGGTCGCGGATCTCAAGCAGTACGGGGGCGTCG
>RFPK01000066.1 GCA_009926195.1 Synechococcaceae bacterium WB4_1_0192
ACTTGAACGGCGTATACATCAAGGTAACCTGAAGCAGTTCCTAGAAGAAAACCCCGGTGTCGTACCTCCGGGTCTGAACTCCAACTCGGAGTATGACGTTTCGGTACGCAAACCTTCAGCAAAGTGAGAAACTAAATGAGCAACGTAGCAGTATTTAACCCTTCCCAAGTACCCGCCTTTGCAAAGAATCGCGGTCAGTTATCTGCCGTAGCCAAAGCCCTAGCAGGTGGCGGAGCAGGCGCTGGTGGAACCGAATGTGTGCAACATCATCGTCAGCGACAAGCAGAAGCATCTGCAGTACCTGACCCTGGAGCAGGCGCGGGCCCAGGTGGCCCGCGGCGTCGGCCTGTGGGACTGGGCCAGCAACGACCACATCGATGGGCAGGGGGACGACCCGGATGTGGTGATGGCCTGCGCCGGCGACATTCCCACCAAGGAAACCCTGGCGGCGGTGCAGATCCTGCGGCGGGAGATGCCGTCGCTGCGGATCCGCGTCCTGAATGTCGTGAAACTGTTTGCACTCACCCAACCGAGCGAACACCCCCACGGACTGAACGACTGGGATTTCGACAGCCTGTTCACCACGGACCGTCCCGTGATCTTCAACTTCCACGGCTATCCCTGGCTGATCCACCGTCTCACCTACCGCCGCCATAACCATGCCAATTTCCACGTACGCGGGTACAAGGAAATGGGCAACATCAACACACCTCTGGAGCTGGCCATGAACAACCAGATCGATCGCTTCAACCTGGTGATTGATGTGATTGACCGCGTACCGGGGTTAGGGTCACGCGCCGCCCACCTCAAGGAGCAGATGAAGGACGCGATCCTGCTGCACCGATCCCATGCCCATCAACACGGCATGGACGCGGCAGACATCAGCCACTGGCGCTGGAGCGACCAGGGCACAGAGCCGATCCAGCCGGAGGTGACCCGATGACTGAACACAGCCCCCGCCAACTGCAGCTGCCTACCCCGGGCTGCTACGCCGACCCTGACCGCAGTGGCCTGACCGCCGATGACGTGTTCGACGGCATGGCCGAGCACCTCTTCTACACGCTCGGCAAGCTCGCCCCCACCGCCAGCCGCCACGACCTCTACCTGGCCCTGAGCCATGCGGTGCGCGACCGGCTGATGACCCGCTACCTGGCCGGAGTGGAGGCGATCCGCGCCACCCCGACCCGGGTGGTGGCCTATCTCTCGGCCGAGTTCCTGATCGGCCCGCAGCTTGGCAACAACCTGCTGATGCTGGGCATCCAGGAGGCGGCCGAAGAGGCGCTCAGGCGCTTCGGCATCGACAGCCTGGAGGAGATCCTCGAGGTGGAGGAGGAACCGGGGCTGGGCAACGGCGGCCTCGGTCGCCTGGCGGCCTGCTTCATGGAATCGCTGGCCAGCCTGGAGATCCCGGCCACCGGCTACGGCATCCGCTACGAGTTCGGCATCTTCGACCAGCTGATCCGCGATGGCTGGCAGGTGGAGATCACCGACAAATGGCTGAAGGGCGGCTGGCCCTGGGAGATTCCGCAGCCGGATCAGGCCTGCTTCGTGGGCTTCGGCGGCCGCACCGAGAGCTACCGGGATGAACGCGGCAACTACCGCGTGCGCTGGATCCCGTCCGAGCATGCGATCGGCGTGCCCCACGATGTGCCGGTGCTGGGCTACCGGGTCAATACCTGCGACCGGCTGCGGCTGTGGCGCGCCGATGCCAGCGAGAGCTTCGACTTCTACGCCTTCAACATCGGCGACTACTACGGCGCCGTTGAGGAGAAGGTGGGTTCCGAAACCCTCTCCAAGGTGCTGTATCCCAACGACGGCACCGATGAAGGGCGGCGCCTGCGGCTGAAGCAGCAGCACTTCTTCGTGAGCTGCTCCCTGCAGGACATGCTGCGCAGCCTCGATCAGCGCGGCATCCCGGTGCAGGACTTCCCCGACCACTGGGCGGTGCAGCTGAACGACACCCACCCATCGATCGCCGTGGCCGAGCTGATGCGGCTGCTGATCGACGACAAGCACCTGGCGTGGGACCAGGCCTGGGACATCACCTGTCGCTCCCTGGCCTACACCAACCACACCCTGCTGCCGGAAGCGCTGGAAAAGTGGGGTCTGCAGCTGTTCGGCTCGCTGCTGCCACGCCATCTCGAACTGATCTACGAGATCAACCGCCGCTTCCTGCAGATGGTGCGGATCAGGTATCCCGGCAATGAAGCCCTGCTGCGCAAGCTGTCGATCATCGATGAGGAGGGCAGCAAGGCGGTGCGGATGGCCAATCTGGCCACCGTGGCCTGCCATCACGTCAATGGTGTGGCGGCCCTGCACAGCGAGCTGGTGCGCACCAAGCTGATGCCGGAATTCGCCGCGCTCTGGCCGGAGAAGTTCACCAACGTCACCAACGGCGTCACGCCGCGCCGCTGGGTGGCCCTGGCCAACCCGGCCCTGCGCAGCCTGCTGGCGGACACGATCGGCGAGGGCTGGGTGGCGGACCTCGATCAGCTGCGGCAGCTGGAGAGCCACGCGGGCGATGGGGCCTTCCTGGAGCGCTGGCAGCAGACCAAACTCGCCGCCAAACGGCAGCTCTCCAACTACATCCACCGCCAGAGCGGCCTGCTGGTGGATCCCGCCTCCCTGTTCGACGTGCAGGTGAAGCGGATCCACGAATACAAGCGCCAGCACCTCAATGCCCTGCAGGTGATCGCCCAGTACCTGCGCATCAAGAACGGCCAGGCCGATGGCCTGGCGCCGCGCACCGTGATCTTCGGAGGCAAGGCGGCACCCGGCTACTACATGGCCAAACTGATCATCCGCTTCATCAATGGCATCGCTGAAACGGTGAATGCCGATCCGGACATGGATGGACGCCTGCGGGTGGTGTTCCTGCCGGATTACAACGTGAAGCTGGGAGAGCGGGTGTATCCTGCCTCGGATCTTTCCGAGCAGATCTCCACCGCCGGTCTGGAAGCCTCCGGCACCGGCAACATGAAGTTCGCCATGAATGGAGCGCTCACGATCGGCACCCTCGATGGCGCCAACGTGGAAATCCGCGAGCAGGTGGGAGGCGACAACTTCTTCCTGTTCGGCATGACCGAAACCGAGGTGGCTGCCCTGCACGAGCAGGGCTATCGCCCCTGGGAGCTGATCGCCGGCCAACCGGAGCTGGGCGAGGTGCTGAAGCTGGTGGAGCAGGGGCACTTCAGCAACGGCGATGGCGATCTGTTCCGACCGCTGCTGGAAAACCTCACCGGCCGTGATCCCTTCCTGGTGCTGGCGGACTTCGCCGATTACCTGCGGGTGCAGGAACAGGTGAGCCACGCCTGGGCCGACCGCGAAGCCTGGAACCGCATGTCGCTGCTGAACACCGCCCGCACCGGCTTCTTCTCCTCGGATCGCTCGATCCGCGAGTACGCCGAGCGGATCTGGAAGGCCGAGCCCTTCCCGGTGACGATCACCTGCAACCTCGACGACTGAGCGCGGGGCCGCAGGCGTGGCTGAGGCCCTGACCCTGGTGCTGAACGTGGGCAGCTCCAGCCTCAAGGCGGCCGTATTCGCCACGGCCGCCGACGGCGGGGAGCGGCTGTGGCAAGGGCAGATCGGGCTGCAGGCAGCGGACCCGGCGAGGGACCACCACGCCCTGAGGCAGTGGCTGGAGCCAACGCTGGAGCCGTGGTGGCCGCGAATCGGGCGAGTCGGCCACCGGCTGGTGCATGGCGGCGAGCGGTTCACCGCCCCCACCCGGATGCGCCCTTCGTCGTCGTCGACGGCGAGGGCTTCTGGGGCGCGGACCGCCTCTGGCAGGTCGAGGCCTGGCTCGAGCGGGGCGGTTGGTGAGGGCATGGCGGCGATCGCGGCAGGCTGCAGTGTGGACACCAGCATGGGCTTCACGCCGCTGGAGGGGCTGGTGATGGCCAGCCGCAGCGGCTCCGTGGATCCGGGGCTGCTGCTGCACCTGCAGCGGCGCGGTATCGGCCTCGAGGCCCTGGAGCAGGGACTGAACCGGGACAGCGGCCTGCGGGGTCTGTCGGGCCTGAGCGGGGACTGGCTTGAGCTGCAGGCGGCGGCCCATGCCGGCCACGCCGGCGCTCAGCTGGCCCTGGCCGTGTTCCGCCACCGGCTGCTGGCCGGCATCGGCGCCATGGCCGCCAGCCTGGGGGGCGTGGAGATGATCGGCCTCACCGGCGGCATCGGCGCCGCCGACGCCGCCCTGCTGGCGGATCTGCAAGCGGCACTGGGCTGGCTCGGGCCCGTGGAGTGGCTACAGCTCAGCAGCGATGAGGAGGGAATGATCGCCCGGTTGTTGCCGGCCGGCGGGGCGCTCAGCGATCCGGCAGATCCGGGGTCTGGTGCAGCAGGCGGTTCAGCCGCAGGCGATCGGCATTGAGGGGATCGGGCGCCAGCTCACCGGCCAGCTCGCGGAATTTCTGCTCCACCTCCTCAGGCACGCGCACGTCGAAGACGCGCTCCATCAGCGCTTCGATCGAGAAGAGATGGGCGTTGATGTTCTCCAGATCGCCGATCGCCTGCTGAACGGCGTCCTGATCGGCGGCATCACCGGGACCGGCAGCGGCGGCGGCAGCAGGTGCCGGAGCGGGTTCAGCGTCGCCGTGGGTCTTCTGCAGTTCCTCGAGCACCCGGCCGGCGAGCGTGCGGAACGATTGCAGCGCAGCCCAACTCAGCTCCTGCTGCTGGCGCAGGGTGGGGTTCTCGCGGATCAGACGGTCGTGTTCCCGGTAGAACCGCTGGCAATCAGGGCATTGGCAGGGCTCTTCCGGCACCGGCAGTCCCTTCACGTCTCAGTGCCCATCATGGCACCAGGCGCGGAGCAAAATGGCGAGTCCCGTCAAGCGGCCTCGCTGGAGGCATCGCCGCAGCCGGCCTCGCCGTCGTCATCCTCCGGCTCCTCGCTGGCGCCGGGGATCGGGATCTCGATCGAGCTCACCACCTGGATCACATCGCGCAGGCGCATCGAATCGGCGAACCAGACCATCGCCTGATCCACGTCTCCGTCTGCAACGGCGTCGTTGGCGCTGTCCTCATGGGCTTCCGCCAGCAGGGCCAGCCAGCAGAGGCAGCGGGCCTGAATCACCGAGAGGTCGAGCCCCTCGGGCAGGCTGTCGATGATGCGCTCGCTCTCCTGCTGGACCAGCAGCCTCAGGCGGAGATCATGCAGCTGCGCCATGGCCTTGCGGCAACTGTCCGCACGCTAGCGACAGTGTCCAGCCGAGGCATGGCCCCATCGGTAGTGGCCGCTACCAAGACTGGAGCAGCAGGAACACCGGCCAGCCCCCCATCTGCCGAGCGGACAACAACAAGCGAACAACAGCGAGCGAACCATCACCCCGCGATCCGAGGACCTTAACAAAAATCCTGGATTAACCACAGATGCGCGATGGCATAAACAAAGTCCGCCGATATGATTTTTTCAGGCCAATGACCCTGCAGAGGACACGCAGCCACTTCGGGGTCGCCCTGGCGACACTGGCCAGCCTGAGCGCACCAGCGCTGGCAGCCCCGCTGACCGGCACGGGCGGCAGCACCAGCAATCCAGCCGTTACCGGCGGAACGGTGGTGGACTTCAACGCCCTACCTAATAATACCGCGGGGCCATTCACCCTGAACGGCGTTACATTCAGCCCGATTTCCCCCGCCTTTGGCGGGCAGAATGCTGGCTTTGCCATCAGTAACAGCGTAGGCGGCGTGCTCAACGTTCCAGCAGGCCAGAGTGCAATCCGCACTAATCCAGGAGGCAGCGGATTCGGATTCACGTTTCTGCAGCCGGTCTCGGCCTTCGCCTTCAACGTCGGCGACCTCGGCAGCTCCAACACCGTCTGGGCCCTCAAATCCAAGAATGCTCAAGGCCAGGTCCTGTAAACATACGTCCTCGCCAACAATGTTGGCACTAACAACGGATATTACTACGGCCTGAGTGGCACCGCCGGCGATATCTACAGCGCCGAACTAACCGTAACGGCACAAGGCACCAATAGCGATAACATTACTGTATCTCTGTTTACCTGTAAACTTGCACTAGAGATCCTCCACGGCAGCGGCGCCATCACAGCAATCACATCGGCCATGCAAGCGCTGAATCAGGGGGGGGGTGAACCAACTGGCCAGCGCTGGTGCCATCGACCGAGTGTTCCGATCGATCGCCGCCAACACCACCAACAACGCCAACAACAGCGGCACCCTGATCGGCAGCACGGGCTTCACCACCGGCCAGGCCGCTGCAGCCGGCATCTCGCCCGCCTTCCTGAATGCCACGTCCCAGCTGCTGACGCTGCTGTCCGATGCCGAGCTGATCGCAGCGGTGAACTCCCTCTCCCCCGAACCCTATGCCGCCTTCCAGAGCGTTGGCCTGGACACTCTCAAGCGCCAGCGTGAACTACTGCTGAGCCAGGCCGGCAACTGCGCCAAGACCGGCTGGGTCGTGAACGCCCCCAACCGCAGAACCGGTCAGACCGGCAAGCAACCACTCTGCGTGTTCGCACAGGCCAATAACGCCACCAGCAACATCAGCGGTTCCGCCGGGCTTTCCGGCTACAACTCCGGCATCTTCTCCAGCTACTACGGCATCGAATACAAGCCCTCCCAGAAATGGACCATCGGAGCCGCCTATGGCTATGGCACCTCCTACCTCAACGCCATGACGCTGACCAATGCCTCGGTCAGTTCAGATGTGAACAGCGGTTCCATCTATGGCACCTATAAACCCAGCGACAAGTGGAACGTCCGCGGCCTGATCGGCTACGCCAACTTCAACCTCTCCGGCCGACGCAGCACGGCATTCATCGACAACGGCTCCACGCTGCAGGCCGCACCATCCAGCAATGGCTTCACCCTGGCCTTGAATACGGACTACACGATCAACATCTCCAAGGCATCGGCCACAACACAGACCTACCTCAAACCACTGCTTGGCCTCGCCTGGGGGAGCTATCAGCAGAGTGGCTTCAGCGAAACCGGCAGCGATGCCCTCAACCTCAATGTGCAGGGGCACACTGCCAACAGCCTGATCGGCACGATCGGCCTGGAAGTAGCGGCCAGCCCCATCCCACTCAACAAGCGCAAGACGGTCTCGGTCACACCGAGATTGGCCGTGGCCTACCAGGTGGATGCCCTCGCCGGCGCGGCCGGCACCAAGGAGCTCACCTCCTCCTTCCAGGCGGCACCAGCGGCCGGCGACTTCACGACCCAGGGTGAAAACCGCGGTGTGAACGCCTTCGTGGTGGATGGCGGTGTGGACGTGGCCATCGCCAAGAACACGTCGGTCTACGCCAACGTTGGCTATGAGGTCTTCGCCACAGGCGGACAGCTCACCTACGGCGGCGGCATGAAGATGCGCTTCTGAGCGATCCCGGCCAGCCTGGGCCTTCCAGGCTGGCGCTGGTGAAAGCACGGGGCTGGCGGGACTCGAACCCACGACCTACGGCTTAGGAAACCGCCCGAACCCATTGGCATGCCTGGGATCCGGCCTCGACTTGCCTAATCACTTGCCTCAAGGGGGCTCCCAAAGGCCGACTGGAAGCGCCCAGAAGCACCCAAGAGGGGCCAAGCCCGATCGCTTCGGGCAGGCCCGGCGACCAGCCAGGCCAAGCCTTATTCAAGGCAAGGTACTTTTACTTGAATAAGATGCGGATCTATTCAAGGTTCGCGGCGGAGAGGCCATGAAACGCGACGGCGCCGGCCGCTACGAGATCACCAGCACCACGGGCGAGGAGGTGCGTGCTTTCGTGCCGGCGCCATTGCCGCCGGAGCCTCCTGTGCAGCTCGAGGGGTCCCTGCAGGCGCTGCACGATCGGGCGCTGCTGGCCTGCGGCCGTCTGGATGGGGTGTCAGCTCTGCTGCCGGATCGCGAGCTCTTTCTCTATGCCTACGTACGGCGAGAGGCTTTGCTGTCCTCCCAGATCGAGGGCACCCAGTCCTCGCTCTCCGATCTGCTGCTGTTTGAGCTGGAGGAGGCCCCCGGCGTCCCCTTCGATGATGTGGTCGAGGTGTCCAGTTACGTGGCGGGGCTGGAGCACGGCCTGGCGCGGCTGCGGGAGGGCTTCCCCCTCTCCTCACGCCTGCTGCGTGAGATCCACGCCCGCTTGCTGGCCAGAGGCCGTGGGGCCGATCGGCTGCCTGGGGAGTTCCGCCGCAGCCAGAACTGGATCGGCGGCACCCGACCAGGCAACGCCAGCTTCGTGCCGCCGCCCCCGGGGCTGGTGGAGACGTGCATGGGCCAGCTGGAGCAGTTCATCCATGGCACACCGGATGGAACCCACTCCCTGCCGGTGCTGGTGCGGGCCGCCCTGGCCCACGTGCAGTTCGAGACCATCCACCCGTTTCTCGACGGCAACGGCCGTCTGGGCCGGCTACTGATCGTGCTGATGCTGATTGATGCGGGGGTGCTGGAGCAGCCATTGCTCTATCTGAGCCTGTTCTTCAAGCAGCACCGCAGCCGCTACTACGAACTGCTAGGTGGCATCCGCGAGGACGGCGACTGGGAAGCCTGGATCGGCTTCTTCCTCGAAGGTGTCGAGAGCACGGCAACAGCTGCCGTCAGCACCGCACACCAGCTGCTGGCGTTGTTCCGCGCCGATGAGGCCCGCCTGAGCGGCCTGGGGCGTTCAGGACCCAGCGTCCGCCAGGTGTTTGCCGCCCTGTGCCGGCGGCCACTCAACAGCATCAAACAGCTCAGCAGCGTCTGCGACCTGAGCTTCCCCACGACAGCCAAGGCCCTGGAGACCCTGGTGGACCTGGGCATGGCGCGGGAGATCACCGGCGGGCAGCGCAACCGCCTCTTCGTCTACGACGCCTATCTGGCGATTCTCAGCGAAGGCGCTGAGCCGCTCTGACGTGGCAGTGCTGAACTCTGTCAGACGGGGCTGGCGGGACTCGAACCCACGACCTACGG
>RFPK01000067.1 GCA_009926195.1 Synechococcaceae bacterium WB4_1_0192
GACTGCGGTGGAGCAGCACTTCACAACCGCCAGCATCCCGCAGCATTGGCCGGCAGCGGTTCGGGCACCCCTGGCATGGCCAGCGATGAGCTGGCGCTGGATCCCACCGCTGGCGGCCGATGGCCGCTTCCAGATGGCCCTCGACCGCTGGATGCTCAGCCGGCAGGAGCAGAGCGACGCCGAGCCCATGCTGCGGCTCTACCGCTGGAGCCGGCCGACCCTGTCGCTTGGGGCCCACCAGCGCCGGTTGGAGCCGCACTGGCCGGAGCTGGTGGCGGCCGGAGAGATTGAGCTGGTGCGACGGCCCAGCGGCGGCCGCGCAGTGCTGCATGCCGGTGAACTGACCTATGCCCTCGCCTGCCGGCCAGCCAGCCGGCGGCGGCTGGAGGCCTATGCCCAGGCCTGCGGCTGGCTGCAGGCCGCCTTCGCCGAACTCGGCCTGCCCCTGAGCTTCGGGCGCACCGCTGCCGGGACGGCCCAGGGGCAGCCCAGCTGCTTTGCCAGCGGCACCGCCGCTGACCTGATCCATGCCGATGGCGCCAATGCCGATCAGCCCAAACGGATCGGCAGCGCCCAGCTCTGGCGTGGACCGGCCCTGCTGCAGCACGGCAGCATCCTGCTGACGCCGGCCAAGGATCTGTGGCGGCAGGTGTTCCGCGAGGATCCACCCAACCTGCCGCCACTGCCCTGCGCTGTGGCAGAACTGGAGCAACGGCTGCGGGCGTCGGCTGAACGGCACCTCTGTGGCGGTCCCCTGCGGGATCAGCCCCTGGGCCCGGAGGAGCTGCAGGCGGTCTGGTCGCTGGCGGCGGATCAGCCGAGCCCGCTGCCGGGCGAGGCCTCGCCGGCCGCCTGCATGGACCGGGCCACCGGCGCCAACGCCATCCCGAGTGGGTAGGAACCCTGACGGCGGGCTGCCTCCAGGATCGGGACCGGCAGCTTCACCCCCAGGCGCGCCAGCAGCGCCTCACCCAGCTCCGGGCGCTCCAGGGTGCCGCAGGGCAGACCGGCGGGGCTGAGCACCAGCAGGCGACGGGTGCCCGGTTGATCGAGCTGGAGCACGGCCTGCCAGAGCGGGGCCGCCTCGGGGATGGTCGGCAGCAGGCTCAGGGGCTGCAGGTGGTCACCGACCCGCTCGCTGTCCCAGCACTGCACCGGCAGACGCTGCAGCGGTTCATCGTCGATGAAGCCCTGCCAGCGGCCACGATTGCAGACCAGCAGCCAATCGGCCGGACCATCGCCATCGCGCAGGCGGGTGCGACTGAGCTGGCGCAGGCTGTCGCTGGCCTCCAGCACACGGAAACGGCGCTGGGCCGCATCCTTCACCCTCAGCTCCCGCAGAGCCGCCTGCAGGGCGAGCAGCTGGGTCTGGTTGCGGATGGCCCCCAGACCGAACCAGCCCAGCAGCATCAGCCAGAGCCCGAACACGCTGGCCTTGCCCAGCAGCAGAACGATCCCGATCCCGATCGCCAGCAGCGCCAGCGCCCGACCACTGGCGGTGGCCACCTGCACGCCGCGGCGCTGGCTGCCGGTGATCTGCCAGACGATGGCCTTGAGGATCAGACCACCATCGAGCGGCAGGCCGGGCAGCAGGTTGAACAGCCCCAGGACCAGGTTGAGGAATCCCAGTTCCTGGCACATCTGGCCCAGCAACGGCGAGAGATGGGAAACACCATGGCTACCGCCCAGCAGCAGCAGGGCCAGCAGCAGGCTCACCAGCGGACCGGCGGCGGCCACCAGCAGCGAGCCGATGGCGGTGCTGCACTCCCGCTCCACGCTGGCCACACCCCCCAGCAGGAACAGGGTGATGCTGCGCACCTTCACCCCCTGGGCGATGGCCACCAGCGAATGCCCCAGCTCATGCAGGAGCACCGAGGCGAACAACAGCAGGGCCGTGAGCAGACCCAGGCCCCAGAGTGCGACGTCACTGCCCTGGCCCGCCAGCTCCCGGCTGTACTGCTGCTGGAAGCTGAGGGTGGCCAGCACCAGGATCACGAACCAGCTGGGATGGATGCGCAGGGGAATGCCCCGGATCGACAGCACCTGCCAGCCCTCGCCCACGCCCCTGTCCCCCGGCTCGGTGTGCTCCTGAGCTGAATCCTAGAAAGGGCGGACCCTTTGCAACGTGGTGCATGGCCGCTGCGATCGCTCTGCCGCCGGCTGGGGCCGTGCAGCCGTGGTTGAAGGTCTGTGGCCTGCGCCGGCCGGAGCAGGCGGCGGCCACGGCGGCCCTGGGGGTGGATGCGATCGGGGTGATTGCCGTGCCCGGCTCACCGCGCTGGCTGGAGGCCGAGGCCCGTCCGGCGCTCTACGCGGCCATGGCTGAGGCCTGCCCCAGCTGCCTGGGGGTGCTGGTGGTGGCTGATGCCAGCGATGAGGAGCTGGCGGTGCTGGGCCCAGGCCACGGCCATCAGGTGCTGCAACTGCACGGATCGGAAAGCCCGGAGCGCTGCCGTCAGCTCCGGGCCGCACTGGGGCCGGAGCTGGGGCTTTGGAAGGCCCTGCGCATCCGCAGTGCCGATGACCTGCTGCAGGCGCAGGCCTACGCCGAGGTGGTGGACGCGCTGCTGCTGGATGCCTGGGTGGCCGATCAGCTGGGGGGCACCGGCCATCGCATCCCGGTGGAGTGGTTGCACGACTTCAGGCCCGACCTGCCCTGGTGGCTGGCGGGAGGCATCCGCGCCGAGCGCGTCGGGCCGAGTCTTGAGGCCCTGGCGCCGGCCCCCCCCGCTGGCCTCGATGCCTCCAGCGGTGTGGAGCGGGCGCCGGGCGACAAGGACCTCGACCAGGTGGCGGCCCTTGTGGCAGCCGTGGCGGCGGTCCGCCAGGATCAGCGCTGCTGACCTCAGACCGATGCGCCACGTCCCCCAGTCGCTTCGTGCGCCGATGCGGCGCTGCGCCAGCTCCTGGCTGGCTGGAGCCCTGCTCACCCTGGCCAGCGCGACAGCCGCACAGGCCCAGGACCTGGTGGGATGCCAGCTGGTGGGCGCCAGCCTGCAATGCGTGCCGGGCGTGACGGAGAGCCCTCAGAAGCAGATCCAGCAACTGGATCAGCAGATCTCCACGGACATCCAGCTGGAGGGTGCCGTGCAGCAACGCATTAATGGTCTTCAGCAACTGGTGCTGAGTGGTAACGCGGCAGTGGGTTCGCTGTTGACGGCCACGGCCGTCGCGGACGCCCAGGCGGCGCTGCCCACGGCCAGCTACCACTGGTACCGGATCAAGCCCGGTGAACGCAGCTGGGTGCTGATCGAAGGAGCCAAGGGAACCACCTACGTGCCCGCTCCGGTGGACATTGGCCAGAACCTGATGGTGGTGACCGTGATCAACCAGAACGGGGTGGTGAAGCGGGTGGCGTCGCAACCACTCGGACCGGTGCAGCCCTGAGGGTTTGAGGCCGACGCTGCAGCCCCGGGGCCGGGGCCCCGGGTGCTCAGCGGACCAGCAGGGACTCCTGCTGCTTGACCAGCTCGAAGAACTCGGCCTTGAGGCTGGGGTCGTGGCGGAAATCACCACGCACCACGGAGTTGACCATGCTGGTCTGGGGCTCCTTCACACCGCGCCATTTCATGCAGTAGTGCTGGGCCTTCACAAGAATCGCCAGACCCTGAGGTTCACAGAGGCGCTCGATCTCATCGGCGAGGATCATCACGGCCTCCTCCTGAATGTGGGGGCGCGAGAAGACCCAATCCGCCACGCGCGAGAACTTGGACAGGCCGATCACCCGCTCACCAGGCTTGATGCCAATCCAGCAACTGCCAAGAATCGGCACGAGGTGGTGAGAACAGGCCGAACGCACTGTGATGGGACCAACGGTGTAGATCTCATCGAGCTTTTTAACATTCGGAAAGCTAGCGATCTTGGGCTGCCGATGATAACGACCCTTGAACACCTCATGGATGTACATGCGCGCCACACGCTCAGCCGTTTCCTCGGTGTTGTGGTCGTTGTCGATATCAATCACCAGGCTGCGCAGCAGCTCACGTACCTTGCCGGCAACCTCGATCTCCAGCTGATCCAGCTCGCCGGGAAGCAGGTGCTCAGCGATGTTGTCATTGGCCAGGAATGGTGCAGCAGCGGCTTCAAGGCGCTCACGGATGCGCAGACTTACAGGAGCAAGCTGGCCGGAAATACTGGAGGGAAGGGTGGAGGTCATATCGCAATCACGCTGGCTTGAGCGCGGCTATGTGGGTGAATCAGAGCCTGCCGGCGGCGGGCATGAGGGTGATGTCCTCCACGATCTGGGAGGCGGGCTGCTGGGCCAGAGACAACAACGCCTCGGCCGCTCGCTCGGGTGAAAGCATGGCATGCCGATCAAAGGAACTGTGGACCGTGGCGCTGTCCCATAGGGGCGTATTCACCGCACCCAGGGTCAGGGTGGAGATGCGGACGCCGTGCTGGCGCTCCTCCTCAGCCAGGCAGCGGCTGAAGCTGGCCAGAGCCGCCTTGCTGGCGCAGTAGGCCCCCCAGTCCGGAAAGGCATTGCGGGCGGCATGGCTGCTCACGTTGATGATGTGACCACCGCTTTGACGCAGGGCCGGCAGCACGGCCTGGCAGACCTGAAAAACGCTGGTGAGATTGAGCTGGAACAGCCACTGCCACTGCTCAAGCGGCATCGTGGCGAGGGCACCGGTATAGGCGGCACCGGCATTGTTGATCACCACCTTCGGTGACAGACCACGACCCAGCAGCTCCTGCAGTCCAGGTGACACCACGGCAGGCTCAGCCAGGTCGATGGCGGCCACCTCGACGCGGCGGCCAGCGGCGCGGAGCTCATCAGCCAGGGCGTGCAGCTCAGGGCTGGAACGGGCAACGAGCAGTAAGTCGTAGCCCGCAGCGGCGAACAGACGAGCCGTCGCAGCGCCGATGCCCCGGGAGGCGCCGGTGATCAGGGCGACAGGGGCCGGTGAGAAAGAGGCGGAGGTCAAACGCGAGCGGCGGCCGATACGGCCACCGCGAAGTGAAACAGAACCTTAAGAGCTCACGCCGACGTCCTGGGTGCCGACTTCGAGGAAACGCCCCATGCGACGGAACTTGGCGTAGCGCTGATCCATCAGCTCCGACTCGCTCAGGGTCTGCAGGACAGCGAGCTCCTGGGCCACGGCGGAGCGCAGGTTTTCGGCCGCCTGACGCGGGGCCCAGTGGTTGCCACCGGAGGGTTCGGGAATCACGACATCGATGATGCCGAGCTTGAGCAGATCAGCGGCGGTGATCTTCAGGGCTTCGGCAGCAACGGGCGCCTTGCCGGCATCGCGCCAGAGAATCGAGGCGCAGGCCTCGGGGCTGGCCACGGTGTAGACGCTGTGCTGGAACATCAGCAGCCGGTCGGCCACGCCGATGCCGAGGGCCCCACCGGAGCCGCCTTCGCCGATCACGGTGGCGATGATCGGCACCCGCAGCCGGAACATCTCGCGCAGGTTGACGGCGATCGCCTCCCCCTGCCCCTGCTCTTCGGCCAGCAGGCCGGCGTAGGCGCCCGGGGTGTCGATGAAGCTCAGGATCGGCAGGCGGAAGCGATCGGCGTGCTCCATCAGCCGCATCGCCTTGCGGTAGCCGCCGGGGGAAGCCATGCCGAAGTTGCGGGCCACATTCTCCTTGGTGTCGCGACCCTTCTGATGGCCGAGCAGCACCACGCCCTGATCGCCGATCCGGCCGACGCCACCAATCAGGGCCTGGTCATCGCTGCCGCGGCGGTCGCCATGCAGTTCGATGAACTCATCGGTGAGCACCTGGATGTAATCGAGGGTGCTGGGCCGCTGCGGATGGCGGGCCACCTGGATCTTCTGGGCCGGGGTGAGGTGGCTGAAGATCTCCTCACGGCGGCGGGTGGCCAGGGTTTCCAGCTGCAGCAGCTGCTGGCTGACATCCACCTCGGAATCCTTGGCCAGCTGACGGATCTGTTCGATCTGCTCCTCGAGTTCCACCAGGGGTTTCTCGAAATCCAGCAGGGGACGACGGGCCATGGGATGCGAGCGAAGGAGCGGAGCGGAACGGCGGATTCAGGGGCTCAGGGAGCCGGCGGGGGTCAGGTGCTGGGGGCCAGAGCCGCAGCGGCCTGATCGCTGAGGGCGAGAGCGCGGAAGCCGTGCCGCAGAGAGGCCTCACCGATCCGGTCCATCGCAGCCAGGGTGATGTTGTTACGCCCCCAACTGAAGTTGGTGTGGATCTCCTCGAAGTCGAGCAGCATCGCTTCGGCGAAGCAGGCAAACATCTGGCGCTGGGGTTTGGCCATCTCTGCCACCTCCATCATCTGCCAGCCGATGTCCTGCCAGAACTCAACGATCCCGCCCTTGAGCACGTGCACCCCCTCGGCTGCCGCCTTGCTGTCGAGGTTCTTGGGGTAACCGCCGTCGATCATCAGGCAGGGCTTGCGCAGGCTGGCGGTGTCGATCTCCAGGCTCTGGGGCAGGCTGGCCACCCACACCACCACATCAGCTTCAGGCAGGGCCTCCTCAAGGCTGAGGATGCGGCCCTCGCCAAGGCTCTCCTGCAGCTCGACCAGGGGCTGGGGCCGGCGGGCCACCAGCAGCAGCTCCCCCACGCCGCGGCGCTGCAGATAGCGGCACACGGCACTGCCGATGTCACCGCTGGCCCCCACGACGGCCACCTTGGCGCTGGCCAGATCGATGCCGAGCGCGGGGGCGTTGGTTTCCACCTGCTGGCAGATCACCCAGGCGGTGTGGGTGTTGCCGGTTGTGAAGCGCTGCCAGTCGAGCTCAACGGCGCTGACCCGCTCCTCCTTGAGCAGGTTCATGTCCTCGAAGATGATCGAGGTGAAGCCCCCCAGGGCGGTGATCGTGATGCCGCTCTTCTGAGCCAGCTCCATGGCCTTGAGCACCTTGCGCTTGGCCGTCTTGAAACGCCGCAGCATCTCGGGCACGAACACCGAATCGATGTAGGCACCCTGAATCTGCTTACCGGTGCGGCTGGTCACGGTGACCCGCTCCACCAGCTGAGGCGGCGCAGCACACCACATGTCGAGATCGCCATCGGCGTACTCGTCGTAACCGAGCTCCCGCGCCTTGATGCGCGCGTCCTCAAAGCTGGTGGAGTGTCCGATCAGGCCGAACATGCAGGCGCAGCGAGGATGTGACGGACGCTACAGCCTGCCTCAGCCCACGAGGGCGGCGGCGGCCATGCGGGCGATCTCACGCCCCGTGAAGCCGATCTCGATCAGGGCTTCCTGGTAGGAGCTGAGGAAATCAGCCATGAGATCCTCCTTGTCCATCTGCAGCACGGCGGCATCGCCGGCGACCTGCTCCAGCATCTTGCGCACCAGAGGCAGGTTGTCCCGATTGGCCTGCTCCAGCTCCTCACGCACGTTGTCGAGGTTGGCCTTCAACCACTCCTGGCCGTAGTTGAGATGGGTGTACTCGTCCTTGACGACACCCTCGGTGATCTTTCGGGCGAAGGGATCGGCGACCGGGATGTAGATGTGGTAAGCCGAGATCGCGAAAGCCTCGATCAGGATGGCCTGAATCAGCAGGCAGGTGGTCACCTTGCCCTCGGCCAGGGCCTTCTGGAAGTTGTCGTGCAGAGGCGCGAAGAAGGACTTGGCGAACGGCATGTCGGCCACGACGCCCAGGTTGTTGGCACAGGCGGTGAAGCCCTTCATGTGCTTCAGCTCCATCCGGGCGAGCTTGGTCAGCTCGTCGGCCTGCTCGGGAATCAGGGTGCCGATGGCGATGTAGTTGTCGTGGGCTTCCTGTTCGCCCTCGATCACGATGGCGTTGATGCGGCTGTAGGCGTCCTTGTAGGTGGCGCTGCTGAAATCGGGCAGGCCACAGGCCTCTGCGGCGCCGCCGGACACCGGGGATGCTGCCGAGGTTGCTGCTGCCGCTTCAACGGTGGCCATGGCTGCAGGAATCACAACGCGTTGGCAGCGACTGTAACCAGCTCCGGCCGCCTCAGCTGTGAATCTGCGGCAAATGGCGACTCAGCGCGGCGGCCAGTCGCTGGCGAGCAGGTCCTCCAGCAGGGTCTGCCAGCCGCTCACCAGCCGCTCGAACAGCGCGTCACCCAGTGCTGCGGAGGCCTCACGCGTATCACCGATCACACCGCTGCTGGAGAGATCCGCCATCAGCCAGGCCTCTGGAACGGCACCCTCCAGACTCCAGCCCGGCGGTGGCGCCGCCGCCAGTTGTCCATCGACGGGCCGCTCCGGCCCCACCAGCTCCGGCGCCAGGTGCAGCATCAGACTGGTTTCGGCCTGGCCGGCGTGCAGCCCCTGGCTGCGCTCCGGCTCCGGCAGCAGCTCCGCCAGCCCCGGGGGCCCGCTCCAGAGGAAGCAGGGGAGCACGGCCATGGCCGGATGGGCCGCCCGCAGCTGACGGGCCGCCACCTGCAGCAGGGCGATCTGGCCACCGTGGCCGTTGAAGAACAGCAGCCGCTCGAACCCCAACGCGGCCAGCTGTCCGCCCAGGACGACCAGCTGGGCGATCAGCAGCTCCGCCGGCAGCGACAGGGTGCCAGGAAAACTCTGATGCTCGGGGGAGAAACCAAAACTCTGCAGCGGAAGGCGCCAGATCGGCCGATCCGTCCCCAACCGGTTGAGCACCGCATCGAGCAGCCGATCCGCGAACAGCGCGTCGGTTCCGAGCGGCAGCTGCGGGCCGTGCTGCTCAAAGGCCCCGATCGGCCAGACCACGGTGCTGCCCGGCGTGCGGGCGGCCCGCTGGGCCTGAGGCCAGCTCAGCTGCTCAAGGCGATGTGTGGCGTTGGCGACAGCGCGGTCCTGACCTGGCGTCATCACTGAATCAGGGGGCGATCCCTACAGTGTGGTGCTGCTTGTCATCACCTGGTCATGGCCGGTTCCGGCACCCCTCAGCCCCCCCAGACCCCGGCCAGCTCC
>RFPK01000068.1 GCA_009926195.1 Synechococcaceae bacterium WB4_1_0192
GCCCACGTCCGGATAGCGGGCGGTGCGCCGGGCGCCCTGTTGATAGGCGTTGAGATCCATTGGCGCGACTGGGTTGGATGGCCTCGATGATAGGGTCGGCCTACCTTCTGGCCCTGCCGAATGGCCCTGCCCGATCTCACGCGTCGCACCAAGATCGTGGCCACCATCGGCCCTGCCACCGAGTCGCCGGAGCAGTTGCGCCGCCTGATCGAGGCCGGCGCCACCACCTTCCGCCTCAACTTCTCCCACGGCGACCACAGCGAACACGCCGCCCGCATCGCCACCATCCGCCAGGTGGGCCACGAGCTGGGCATCCACGTGGGCATCCTGCAGGACCTGCAGGGTCCCAAGATCCGCCTGGGCCGCTTCAAGGACGGTCCGATCACCGTGGCCAAGGGTGATGCCTTCACCCTCACCTCCCGGGATGTGGCCTGCACCCAGGAGATCGCCACCGTCACCTACGACAAGCTTGCCGACGAGGTGGTGGCGGGCAGCCGCATCCTTCTGGATGACGGACGTGTCGAGATGGTGGTCGACCGGGTCGACACCAGCGATCAGACGCTCTATTGCACCGTCACCGTGGGCGGTGTGCTGTCCAACAACAAGGGCGTCAACTTTCCGGACGTCCAGCTCTCGATCCGTGCCCTCACCGACAAGGACCGCACCGATCTGGCCTTCGGTCTGAAGCAGGGTGTCGACTGGGTGGCGCTGAGTTTCGTGCGCAACCCCTCCGACATGCTGGAGATCAAGGAGCTGATCTCCAGCCACGGCCACAGCACGCCGGTGGTGGCCAAGATCGAGAAGTTCGAGGCGATCGATCAGATCGACGCCATCCTGCCCCTGTGCGACGGCGTGATGGTCGCCCGCGGCGACCTGGGCGTGGAGATGCCGGCCGAAGAGGTGCCGCTGCTGCAGAAGGAGCTGATCCGCAAGTGCAATGCCCTCGGCATCCCGGTGATCACAGCCACCCAGATGCTGGATTCGATGGTGAGCTGCCCGCGGCCCACCCGCGCTGAAGTGAGCGACGTGGCCAATGCCATCCTCGACGGCACCGATGCGGTGATGCTCTCCAATGAGAGCGCCGTGGGCGACTACCCGGTGGAAGCGGTGGCGACGATGAGCCAGATCGCCCGCCGGATCGAGCGCGACTATCCCCGCCGCGGTGAGGAGAGCCAGCTGGCCTCCACGATCCCCAACGCCATCAGCCAGGCGGTGAGCACGATCGCCCGGCAGCTTGAGGCCGCCGCGATCCTCACCCTCACCAAGAGCGGCGCCACCGCCCGCAACGTCAGCAAGTTCCGGCCCTCCACCCCGATCCTGGCGATCACCAGCGAGGTGGATGTGGCCCGGCGCATGCAGCTGGTGTGGGGCGTGAACCCCCTGCTGATCAGCCACGAAAGCTCAGCTACCAGTACGTTCACGATCGCCATGGGCCTGGCCCAGGAGATGGGTGTGCTGCGCGAGGGCGACCTGGTGGTGCAGACCGCCGGCACCCTGCCCGGGGTGAGCGGTTCCACCGACCTGGTCAAGGTGGGCATCGTCAGCGCCGTGCTCGGCAAGGGCCTTGGCATCGGCAACGGCTCGGTGAGCGGCAAGGTGCGCCTGGCCACCACCCCGGAGGAAGCGGCGGGCCTGCAGAGCGGCGAAATCCTGGTGGTGCGTGAAACCACCGCCGACTATCTGGATGCGATGCGCAAGGCCAGGGGCGTGATCGCCGAGGCCGAAGGCAGCAGCAGCCATGCCGCCACCATCGCCCAGAAGCTCGGCGTGCCGGTGATCGTGGGCGTGGCCAACGCCACCTCCGACCTGCGCCACGGCGAACTGGTGACCCTGGAGATGCGCGAAGGTGTGGTCCACCGCGGCGCCCGCAACCACACCGTAGCCGCCCGCTGAGCCAGCATCCAGCCCACCAACCCCCGCTCCATGTGAGCCCCTGCTGCGATGGCCGCCAAGCTCGCCCTGCGTGAAACCGTGGGGATGGCCCTCAACACCCTGAGGGCCAACCGTCTGCGTTCATTGCTGACGATGCTCGGCATCGTGATCGGCAATGCCTCGGTGATCACCCTGGTGGGGGTGGGCAAGGGCGCCCAGAACCTGGCGGAAGGTCAGCTGAACACGCTCGGGGCGAACGTGCTTTTCGTGGTGCCCGGCAACAACGACAGCCGCCGCCAGGGGATCGATTTCCCCAAGACCCTCGTGCTGGAGGACGCCGAGGCGATCGCCGAGCAGGTGCCATCGGTGCGGCGGGTGGTGCCGCAGATCACGCTGAGCGCCGTGCTGCAGGCCGGATCCAAGAGTGCCAGCACCAGCGTCTCCGGCGTGACGCCGGACTTCATCAGCGTGCGCCGCTTCGATGTGGCCCAGGGCCGCTTCCTCGATCGCCGCGATCTTGAGGGGGCCCGCAACGTGGTTGTGATCGGCCCGGACCTGCGCGACAAGCTGCTGCCGGTGGGTTCGGCGATCGGCCGCAACCTGCGCATCCGCGATCAGAGCTTCGAGGTGATCGGCGTGATGGCCCCCAAGGGCGCCGTGTTCGGCCAGAACCAGGACGAAGCCGCCTACATCCCATTGACGACGATGGTGAGCCGTCTGTCGGGGCGCGATCCCACCTATGGCGTGAGCCTCAACTTCATCAGCGTCGAGGCGCGCGACGAGGCCAGCACCGGCGCCGCCAAGTTTCAGATCACCAACCTGCTGCGCCAGCGTCACAACATCCTGCGCGAGGACGATTTCGCGGTGCGCTCCCAGAAGGATGCGCTCTCGATCGTGGGCACGATCACCGGAGGGCTGACGCTGATGCTGGCGGCGATCGGTGCGATCTCGCTGCTGGTGGGCGGCATCGGCATCATGAACATCATGCTGGTGTCCGTGAGTGAGCGCACCTCCGAAATCGGCCTTCGCAAGGCGATCGGGGCCCGCAGCAGCGATGTGCTCAGCCAGTTCCTGGTGGAAGCGCTGGTGCTCTCCAGTCTGGGCGGCGTGATCGGCAGTGCCCTGGGGCTCTCCGCCGTGGCCGCCGTGGCAGCGCTGACGCCGCTGCCAGCGGCGATCGGCGGCGGCAGCGTGCTGATCACGGTGGGGTTGTCGGGCTCGATCGGCCTGATCTTCGGAGTGCTGCCGGCCCGGCGGGCAGCCCGGCTCGATCCGATCACGGCGCTGCGCAGCCTCTGAGGACGGGCACCGCATCCGAGCACAGGCAAAGAAAACCTTAAGGAGCGCAGCCGCACCCGTAAACCGTGTCCGATGGCACCAAGGGGATCGGGCGGGGATGGGTTCATGGGGAGTCCTTCACCCCGGCGTCAGCCTTGGCACAGCTTTCCTGCGGGTACCGCAACAGCAGCGATCGCATGGTGATCGTGCGTTGCATCGGCCCTGAGGAGTTCTTTCTGGAGCGGGTGGTCTTTCCGTTTGAACTGCTCAGTTTTCTGGCGCCACGCGAGGCGATCGTCCAGATCTGGACCCATGGCCTCGCCATGAATCAGCGCTGGCGCACGATCGCCCTCTGGGTTCTGCCCATCGGTGTCGCCCTGTTCCTCGGCTGGCAGGTGCTCGGCGGCGGCGGTCGCCTGGCCGGGGCGCCAAGCGGTCCCACCGTGGCCCCCCGTAATGCCGCCGTGGCTCGCATGAGCTACGGCCGCTTCCTCGACTATGTCGAGGCCGGTCGTGTGACCGCCGTCGACATCTTTGATGGTGGCCGCACCGCTGTTGTGGAAGCCGTCGATCCGGATCTCGACAACCGGGTCCAGCGCCTGCGCGTGGATCTGCCCGGCCTGGCCCCTGAACTGGTCAACAACCTCAAGAACCAGGGCATCAGCTTCGACATCCATCCGCCCCGCCAGGCCCCGCCGGCCCTGGGCCTGCTCGGCAACCTGCTGTTCCCGCTGCTGCTGATCGGCACCCTGGTGTTCCTGGCCCGCCGCGGCAGCGGCATGCCCGGCGGCCCCGGCCAGGCGATGCAGTTCGGCAAGACCAAGGCCCGCTTCCTGATGGAAGCCGAAACCGGCGTCAAGTTCGACGACGTGGCCGGTGTGGAGGAAGCCAAGCAGGACCTGCAGGAGGTGGTGACCTTCCTGAAGACCCCCGAGCGCTTCACCTCGGTGGGGGCCAAGATTCCCAAGGGCGTGCTGCTGGTGGGCCCTCCCGGCACCGGCAAGACCCTGCTGGCCAAGGCGATCGCCGGTGAAGCGGGCGTGCCCTTCTTCTCCCTCTCCGGTTCGGAGTTCGTGGAGATGTTCGTGGGCGTCGGCGCCAGCCGCGTGCGCGATCTGTTCAAGCGCGCCAAGGAAAACAGCCCCTGCCTGATCTTCATCGATGAGATCGATGCCGTGGGTCGTCAGCGCGGCGCGGGCGTGGGCGGTGGCAACGACGAGCGTGAGCAGACCCTCAACCAGCTGCTCACCGAGATGGACGGCTTCGAGGGCAACAGCGGCATCATCATCATCGCCGCCACCAACCGGGCCGACGTGCTCGATTCGGCTCTGCTGCGTCCCGGCCGTTTCGATCGCCAGGTGCAGGTGGACGTGCCGGACATCAAGGGCCGCCTCTCGGTGCTGAAGGTGCACTCCCGCGACAAGAAGCTCGCCGATGACGTGAGCCTCGAGGTGATCGCCCGCCGCACCCCCGGCTTCTCCGGTGCCGACCTGGCCAACCTGCTCAATGAAGCGGCGATCCTGACCGCCCGCCGCCGCAAGGAGGCCACCGGCCTGGCCGAGATCGACGACGCCGTGGATCGCATCATCGCCGGCATGGAGGGCAAACCCCTCACCGATGGCCGCAGCAAGCGCCTGATCGCTTACCACGAAGTGGGCCATGCCCTGGTGGGCACCCTGGTCAAGGCCCACGACCCGGTGCAGAAGGTCACCCTGATCCCCCGCGGCCAGGCCCAGGGCCTCACCTGGTTCTCACCCGATGAGGAGCAGATGCTGGTGAGCCGCGCCCAGCTCCGGGCCCGGATCATGGGCGCCCTCGGCGGCCGGGCCGCTGAGGATGTGGTGTTCGGCTACGCGGAAGTCACCACCGGGGCTGGCGGCGACATCCAGCAGGTGGCCTCGATCGCCCGCCAGATGGTGACCCGCTTCGGCATGAGCGAAGTGGGCCAGCTCTCGCTCGAGGCCGGCAACCAGGAGGTGTTCCTCGGCCGCGACCTGATGACCCGCAGCGATGGCTCCGATGCCACCGCCGCCCGCGTGGACGCGGCCGTGCGCCAGATCGTGCAGAACTGCTACGCCGAAACCGTGAAGCTGGTCGCCGAACACCGCGCCTGCATGGACCGCGTGGTGGAGCTGCTGATCGAGAAGGAGAGCCTTGATGGCGATGAATTCCGCGCCATCGTCAGCGAGTTCACCAGCATCCCCGAGAAGGAGCGGTTCTCGCCCTTCCTTGGCGCCGATGGCGATGTGAAGAGCGAAACCGCCGCCGAACCCGCGAACGCCTGATCGTTGCCAGCCTGGGGCTCGATCAGCCCCAGCGCAGCGATGGGTCAGCACTCCGGTCGCGCCACCAGCGACCACGACCAAACGAGACCCCGGCTCGACGCAAGCCAGCGTCAGGAGAGCCGGGGTCTTCGCGTCGGCATCGCCGGCAACCTGGTCGGTGCCATGAGCGGCATCGCCATGTATCTGCACTCCAACTCGGATGCGCTGCTGCTCGATGGGCTCTACACCGCCGTGCTGGCCGGCTCGGGCCTGGTGGCGCTGCAGGTGAGTCGGGCAGCGCTGGCTCCGCGCAGCCGCGCCTACCCGTTCGGCGCATCAGGGCAGGAACCGCTCTACACCGTCTTCCAGTCGCTGGTGATGATCGGCATGGTCGGCTATGCCGCGGTCACAGCCAGCGGCAAGGTGATCACCTCCCTTTCAGGCGGTGCGGTGGCAGTGGTGCAGACGGGCGGGCTGAACTGGTATTTCAGCGCCATGGTGCTGCTCAACCTGCTGCTGTGGTGGCAGTACCGGTTGAGCTGGCACCGCTGCGGCCGGCTCAGCGCCATGCTCGAGGCCAGCGCGCGCAGTTCGCTGTTCGATGCGGGCGTCTCGGCCGGCACCGGGCTGGCGTTGCTCGGGGCGCCGCGACTGCTGGGTACGCCCCTGGCAGGGCTGGCACCAATCGCCGATGCGCTGATCGTGCTGGTGCTCTCGGCCCTGTTCCTGCCGGGCCCACTGCGGGAGCTGCGGCAGGCCGTCGCCGAATCGGCCGGGATGAGCGTCGAGGCGGTGCTGCTGGAGCGCTGCCGCGCCAGCCTGGCGGAGCGATTCCGCCGGGAGCGCTGCACGCTGGTGGAGCTGGCGATGATCAGGCTGGGGCGCACCCACACGGTGGTGGCCTACGTGGACCCGGAACTGCCGCTCAGTGGCGCGGCCTTCGATCGACTGCGCCAGCAGCTGGAGGGCTGGATGCAGGAGCTGGTGCCGGGGCCGGCCCTGTGCGAGGTGATCGCCACCGTGGCCCATCCCTACGGGAGCGGTGCTACCGGGGACGTCTCGGAACCGGGTTGATCGATCGCCGGCGGCCTGGGCTGGTGTCACTTGCTTGCCATGCGGTTGGCAGGACACGACACCCGCCATAAACCAGGAGCAAGTGTCATACCGCCCGCGGCAGACCCGATGACCGACACCGGCAACGCGGCACCGCTGCATGATGGCCCCTCGATCCTCAACCAGCCTCGGGTGATTCCGGGGGCCGGACCGGCCGCCCACAGCGACAGCCGCCACGACTGGCCCTACGAAAAGCCGCTCAACGACCCGGCGATCGCTGAGATCTGGACCTACACACCCCGCTACAGCTACCGGGCCGGAGAGACGATCGACTTCCACGTGCACAGCACGCGGCCCAGCTTCGAGATCGAGATCACACGCGAGGGGCCCAGGCCGGAGCTGGTCTTTGCACAAGCCGGACTGTCAGCCCAGGCGGTTGCAACGCCGGAGAACGCCCATGTGCTGGGCTGCAACTGGCCGGTGGCCTTCCAGCTGCAGGTGCCTGAGAGCTGGCGCACGGGGTTCTACGTCGTGGTGGTGCGGGTCCGCGACGAGGACGGTGCCGTGTTCGAGCGCGAGCATTTCGTCGTGATCAACCCGCCGCTCAGCGCTCCCCGCAGCGGCATCGCCTTCATCGTCGGCACCTGCACGATGAACGCCTACAACGACTGGGGCGGCGGCAACAGCTACCACGGTGAAGGCGGCACTCCGCGCTTCAAGAAGCCCTGCCCGCGCACGTCGCTGCTGCGCCCCTGGAGCCGGGGCCTGGTGAAGCTGCCGGTGGGAGCGCCGCGGCCGGTGTCCCGCGAGGAGCTCAGACCCTTCGCCCCTCCGCTGCTGCCGGCGCATCCCTACGCCCATCATTTCGGCTACGCCCGCGACTACGGCGATGCCAGCTGGGCGTTGTACGGCAAGCTGTTCATCGAGTGGGCCGAAGCCGCTGGCATCAGCCTCGACTACTTCACCCAGCACGATCTCCACAACGACCCCCAGCTGCTGGTGCCCTACCGCGTCTCGGTGGCGGTGGGCCACGAGGAGTACAGCAGCAGGCCGATGCGCGAGGCGATCGAGCACCAGCTCGGTGCCGGTGGCAACCACGCCCGCTTCGCCGGCAACAACATCTGGCAGGTGCGCTATGAGGACGGCGGCACCACCTTCGTGAACCACAAGGACGAGAACGACGATCCGTTGCTGGGCACCGACCAGCAGCACCTGCTGAGCAATGCCTGGGATCTGCCGGAGGTGGGCTGGCCCGTGACCCACACCTTCGGGCTCACGGGCACCGCCGCCATTCACGCCATGTATGGCGGTGCGGCACCGCGAGCCAGCGGCGGATTCACCGTCTATCGACCCTGGCACTGGAGTCTGGAAGGCAGCGATCTCTACTACGGCGATGTGATCGGCGGCCGGCCCGATTGCGTGGCGGCCTATGAGATCGACGGCTGCGATTACACCATCCGTGATGGGCTGCCGTACCCCACCGGCAGGGATGGCGCCCCCGCCAATCTGGAGATCGTGGCGATGGCACCGGCACTGCTGCACGAGGAGGATCACCACAGCGCCACGATGGCCAATCAGATGAATTCCGTTTCGACCCCGGTGATCAAGGGAGATGGCAGAACGCTGCCCCATCTCGAGGAGCACGAAGGGGTGCGCCATCCCAGATTCGGCGCCGGCATGATCGCCAGCCACAACCGCGGCATCGGCCCCGGCGACGGCACGATGTATGTGGTGGGCGCCAGCGATTGGGTGGTGGGTCTGCAGAACCGCAACTGGTTCGTGGAGAGGATCACCCGCACCGTGCTCGACCGGCTCTCGGGGCCACGGCCGATGGCGGCTGGATGATGAGGATCCGGCGCTGGGGCAGGCCAGCTGTGGTGCTGGCGATCGATCTGCTCTGGGGAGTGCTGCTGGAGCGCCTCGGTCGCCCCCTGTTCGTGGGGCTGTATCCGGGCCAGAGCGATGCCGTGAACCGTTTTCTCGACCACCAGCTGATCCCCTCCCTGTGGTTCAGCTACGGACTCGTGCTCACGGCCCAGATCAGCTGGCTGAGCTGGGCTGAACGCAAGCGGCGGCGGTGGCAGGCATGCGTTGCGCTCGAGACGCAGCGACGCCGGTTGCGACGGGCCTGGTGGATCGGTGCCCTGCTGCAGCTGACGCTCTCGATCGGCCTGCAGCTTCACCTGGCACTCAGACTCGGCCCCCCGCCTGATGGCGGCGCCCTGCTGTTTGTCCTGGGCCTGCTGCTTTGCGATCTGATTCTGATCTACTGGCTGCCCACGGCACTACTGATGCCTGAGAAACTACGCGGCTCACTCGCACCCTGGATGGTGCAGTGAGCTTGCCA
>RFPK01000069.1 GCA_009926195.1 Synechococcaceae bacterium WB4_1_0192
AGCCGAGCAGCGATATGAGTATGATGGCGTCCCACCATCGCGGTCGGCTACGTCCCGAGGTTTGCATATGGATCGCACCGTCCTGCCATTGCTTGCCACCCTCATGGTACTCATCGTGAACGCCGCGGCCAACATCGTGCCGATCAACGGCCTCAACACGGGCGAGTTGTCCGACCTGTACCCCACGGGTTTCACCCCGCCGGGCTGGGTGTTCTCGATCTGGTCGATCATCTACCTTGGCCTGCTGTCTTTCGGGGTGGCCGCTTGGCGCGGCGGCCCGCGGGTACGCAGTCGCATCGCGGCCATCCGTAACCCCTATTACCTCAATGCGGCGGGCAACGCAGCCTGGATCTTCGCCTGGCACTACCGGCAGGTCGCCTTGAGCTTCGCCATCATGCTGTTGATCCTGGCGACGCTGATCGTGATCTTCACGCGGCTGCAGCGGCTGTCCCAGCCGACGAGCGGCGAATATCTGTGCGTCGATGGCGTGTTTGCCATCTACTTCGGCTGGATCACCACGGCGACGCTCGTCAATCTGGCGACGCTTTTCTTTGATCGGACGTGGTATCCGCTCGGGCTCTCGATGGATCAATGGGCACTCGCCACGGTCTGCGCCGCCACGGCCATTTACGTCTGGATGGGGGCCGTGACGCGCAGCGCCACGTACTGCGCCGTTTTCGTCTGGGCGGCGAGCGGCGTGTTTCTGGGCTACGAGCGAGTCACCGAAGGCGTGCGCATCGCCGCGCTCACCGGGGCGGTGACGGTGGCGGCGTGTCTCGTCTGGGCGATCTTTAGCCCAAGGCCGCGAGCGCTGTTTCGAGGGCCCTGAAGACCTCCTCCGCATCGGGCTCGTTGAAGATCTCGTGATACATCTGCGGGAAGCACTCTGCGCGCACCACGGCCTGAGGCGCAGCGGATGCGAATTCTTTGCTGCCGCGCGGACTCACCGCGCGATCGTCACCGGCATAAAGCAACAAGGTTGGCGTACGCCAGCTTGCCGCCTGCGCCCGCACGGCGGCGGTCAATGCCAAGGTGAGCCAGGGAGATGCCGCCGCCTCCGCCGGCAAGCTCAGCCAGGCCAAGGCCGACTACGACGAAGCCCGTCTCGGGGCTCAGAACCTGGCCCGCTTCTATCGCAATCTGAGCGGCGCCTTCCGTGGTCTCGACGCCCGCATCCCGCGCGAGATGGACGACAAGGGCCGTCAGGCCCTGGAACTCCAGGCCGGCATCGACCTGCGCCTGGCTGCCGTGCTCCGCCGCATGAATCAACCCGGCGTGGCCGTGCCGCTGCTGGTGGAGGTGATTCAGATCATGACCCCTTCCAGTCCCCAGGGCCAGAAGGCCTACCAGACCCTGGTGGAACTGGGCTTCGTCACCACCCCCTACGCCGCAGCCACTGCCACACCCGGCAGCTGAGGCCCGGCCCTTAGATTTCGCCGCAGCCACAGCTTGCTCAGTCATGGTTCACCCCGACGCGGTGAGGGCTGCCATCAGCCAGGTCCTGCCCGATGCCAGCGTGGATGTGGAAGATCTCACCGGCGGTGGTGATCATCTCAAGGTCACGGTGGTGTCCAGTGCCTTCGCCGGTCTGAGCCGTGTCAAGCAGCACCAGCTGGTGTACGGCGCCCTGCGCAGTGAACTGGCCAGTGAAGCCATTCACGCCCTGGCCCTGCAGACGTCCACACCCCTTTGATCGTTTCCTCTCACAATCACTTCAACCATGGATTCAGCCCTGCAAGCCCGCCTCGAAGCTCTCGTGGCCAGCAGCCCGATCTTCGTGTTCATGAAGGGCAGCAAGCTGATGCCCCAGTGCGGCTTCAGCAACAACGTGGTGCAGATCCTCAATTCCCTGGCGGTGCCCTTCGAGACCTTCGACGTTCTCTCCGATATGGAGATCCGTCAGGGCATCAAGGAATTCTCGAACTGGCCCACGATTCCTCAGGTCTACGTGAACGGTGAGTTCATCGGCGGCTCCGACATCCTGATCGAGCTCTACAACTCCGGTGAACTGCGTGAAACCCTGGCTGTCGCGCTGGCCTGAGGATCGGGCAGCACGGGCATGGCGGCCGCTCAGTTGCGGCCGCTTTCGTAGAGGGTGCTCATGTCGCCACCCGGGCCGATGAAACTGGAAGGATCCAGGATCCAGCGCTCCACCAGCTCCTCAAGCCGGCGCTGGCTGATCGGATCGAGCACGGCCGTGCGGCGCAGGGCGTGAAGGTAGCCATCGGCATAGAGGCGCAGCTCGGCGGGGCCGTGGTACCGGCTGGCCAGTCCCTGGCAGGCGTCGCAGAGCGACTGGAAGTGGCGGATGGCGTCGGGGTTCTGGAGGGCGGTCATGGCTGGACCGGAGGGGACAGATGGCAAGGCATCGCCTGATACCACGTTGGCCACGGAATTGCCGATAGCGTAGGGACAGGCAAGGAGAAGCGGTGGAACCGACCCCGGTTGGAGGCCCGATAGGCGCCGAATCTGGCCTCAAGCGGGTGTTGGTGGTGGACCCCCACCCCACCCTGCGCACCGTCCTGGCCCAGCGGTTGCGCCAGGACGGCCACCTGGCGGCGGCCGTGGCCACGGCCGGCGAAGCCGTGGCTCTCTGCGATGACCTCACGCCGGATCTGCTGGTGGCCGCTGAGTTGCTGGAGGAAACGTCGGCCCTGCGGCTGGCGGCCCAGCTCCGCTGCCCGGTGATGGTGCTCACGGCCCGCTCCGGTGCCGAACCGGTGGTGTCGCTGCTCGATGCCGGTGCCGACGACGTGCTGCGCAAGCCCTTCGGCCTGGAGGAACTGGCGGCCCGCTGTCGCTCCCTGCTGCGCCGCAGTGGCAGTGGTCTGCAGGAGCGGGTCTGCGTCGGCCCGCTCGAAGTCCATCTGTTGCTTCGCCAGGTCACCCTGCGCGATCAGCCGGTGGAGCTCAGCCCGCGTGAATTCGCGCTGCTCTGTGCCCTGTTGATGCCGCCGGGCCTGGTGCGCAGCCGCAGCGAGCTGCTGCGGATGGCCTGGCCTCCCTTCAGCGGCGGGCCCCGCTCGGTGGACACCCAGGTGCTCACCCTGCGCCGCAAGCTGGAGCAGGCCGGTCTCGGCGAGGGCGGCGGCATCGAGACCGTGCGCCAGCAGGGTTACCGCTTCAGCCTCGACACGATTCCGGAGGCCGGTTCTACAGCCCCGAGCCTGGTGGGAACGCCCATCGCCCCGTAACCAGAGCCCAGCCGGCGGCCAGTTCCGCCGCCACCATCAAGGCGCTGAGCAGGGCCAGCAGCTGGTAGGTCCAGGCCGGGCTGATCCGGCCGACGGCGCTGGTGTCGAGGCCCGTGTATCGGCCAAAGCGGATCAGGAAGTCGTCGAACTGCTCCAACCGCTGCGGCAGCAGCACGCTGGCGCCCGCCGCTGCACCTCCCTTGATTCGCACATAGAAGACCCTGCCGCCCTGACTGGTGGCCACCGGCGTCAGCCCCTGCACCTGATCCCAGCCCAGCTCCCAGCCGCGCCGCAGCCACCAGCGGCACCAGCTGGGGTGGCGCAGCCGCAGGCCGGCCTGATCCAGCTCCACCCGTTCGCTGGAGATGGCCAGCACCACCGCCAGACCCAGCGGCAGCGCTGCGATCAGCCAGGGACGCAGCTCGGCAGGGGCCAGGGCCGGCAGGGGCAGCACCAGCGCCAGGTAGAGCAGCACCAGGGTCCCCCGGATCAGGGGGGCCATGCCGTAGACGCCGCTCATCGATCCTCGGGCGAACCGGGCAGCGGTTCGATCAGCGTTGCTGGCTGATAGCGCCCGCGGAACACCTCCTGCTCCCGCCCCTTCCAGAACTCGCCCAGTCGCATCAGGTCGGCGTGGGCCTCCTGCAGGCGCTCGACGAACTCCTGGGGTTCCATGCTGTCCTTGCTCTCCTTGAGCTTGGTGAGGCGCAGCAGCTGCAGCATCCAGGGCTTGCTCAGTTCGCCGCGCTGCTCCAGGTAGCGGGCCAGGTCGGCGGCGCTGGGCGTGGGGGCGCCGGAACCGGAGCCGGGTGTGCTGCTCATGGTCGGACCATCCGCATCGGCCTGTCAGGCTATGCAGTGCAAACCGCCTGCCGTGGCTGTAAACGCTGTCTGCACGGATGGTGTCTCAGCGAACGGGCAGGGTCGGCTGTGTGATGCCCTGGACACCAGCGAGAGACATGGTGGTGAGGAAGCCGAGCTGCACCCCCTTGTAGGCATCGGTTGGATCCCAGTTTTCCGTCACGGAGTGGAAGCCTCCGCTCTTGCCGCCGCAGCCCATCACGATCGTGGGAATCCCCTGGCTGATCGGCACACCCGCATCGGTGCTGGCTCCCGCCAGCAGTTCGGGTTTGATGCCCTGGGCCTTGGTTGCCGCCAACCAGGTCTGCACGATCGCCTGCTGCGGTGCTGTCATGCCGCCTGGACGCTCGCCGATGGTCTTGATGGAGGTCTTGATCATGCTCGCTGGAGATGTGATGCCCCAGCGTCTGTTTTCTTCTGCGGCAGCCTGCTCTACATAGGCCATCACTTGCTTGGTGGTGGCGATGAGTTCCTGGTTGCCGTTGGAGCGGATGTCGATCTCAAGTGATGCATCCGGTGCGATGGTGTTGATCGAGCGGCCCCCCTTGACGATGCCAACCGTGAAGGTGGTCTTTGGCGTTGACGGTGTCTGCATATCGGCCACTTTGGCAATGAAGCGTCCCTGGGCGTGGATCGCGCTTGGAACCTGGCCAAAGGCGCCATAGCTATGGCCGCCTGGACCGGTGAAGTTAATCAGAAAGCGGTTGCTGCCGGTGTTCTGAATGGCGATCACTGGCGGGGGGATTGCGCCTTCAAGAACAACGACTCCGGAAATGTCCTTGTATTCCTTGAAAAACTGTTTAACACCGCGCAGGTCCCCGTTTCCTTCTTCGCCTACGCTGCCGACAAAGATGAGGTCGCCGATTGTCTTGATCTTTGTTTTGTCGAGGGCCCTGATCCAGCTCAGTATCATCGCCAGGGCATTGGAGTCGTCCGTCAGCCCGGGCTGTAGAAGTAGTTTTCCCTCTTTTTTGACCTTGACATCGGTGCTGCTCTCAAAGACCGTGTCAAGGTGGGCGATGATGGCGATCCTGGGGCCATTGTCGCTGCCTTTGCGGATGCCGATCACATTGCCGATCGAATCAATCTGAACATCACTGATGCCGTTCGCTTTCAGGAGATCAGCGTAGGCCTTGGCTTTCTTCTCTTCCTGGAACGTGGGGGCGGGGATCTCAGCCAGCTGGATTGCTTCGTTGATCAAGCGCTGTTCATCAGCTTGCAGGAGCAACAGGGCCTCCTGCATGCTGGCTGATCTTGCCAAGGCATCCACCTTGCTCAGCACCTCGGCATTGATCTCTTTGGGCAGTGGGGCTGCCAGAAGTGATTGCAGTGTGGCCTGATCAACCACGCCGCCGGCAGTGGGGTCCACCCTGTCGCTGGAAGCGGGGACGATTTGTGTCGTGTTGGAATCATGATGATCCTCGCCGCCGGCATGGAGCGCTCCAGCCCATGAGGCGACTGGTGCCCAGCCAGCGCCGAGCACAGCCAGGCAGAGAATCAGGCCCCTTGGCGTTGCACCCAGTTGCATTGGCGATCTGATCGGCTCAGCGCATTTCAGGCAGGCTTGCCCTGTTTGCCTGCAACGTGAAGCAATCCAACCGCCGTTGGTTGGTTGGCGGACCTGCCTGGGCCGTCCGCGACGGCCTCAGGCCGGCAATGCCCAGGGGTTGAGCCCCAGGTCGGCGCCGATGCGGTGGGCGCAGGCGAAACCGCTGAAGGCCACGGCGTTGAGGCCCTGGCCGGGAAAGCAGGAATCACCCACGCAGTAGAGGCCGCGCACGCCCGTGCGGTTGAACGGCATCGGCAGCAGGCCGGGTAGGCGCAGGGCCGGGATCGGGCCGTAGCTGCCGCCCATGCGACCGAGGAAGCGGCGGTGGCTGCGGGGGGTGCCTACCTCCCGATGGCGGATGGCGCCGCCCAGGCCGGGCAGGATCGCCTCCAGCCGCTGGATCAGCCGATCGGCATCAGCCTGCTTCTTGGCCTGGTAGGCCGCCGGGCTCAGGTCCTTCCAGGCCGCCATGTCGCTCGGGGTGAAGGTGTGCAGGATGTGGCGACCCGCGGGCGCCAGTGTGGGATCGAGCAGGGTCGGCATCGACACGAACACCACCCCCTGCTCAGCCTCCATCTCCGCCCAGTTCTCGAGCAGCAGGTGGTGGCAATGGAAGCCCTCCGGCACCACGCTGGCATCGATACCCAGGTTCAGGGAGAGGAAGGAGGGGGAGGGACGGTAACGGCGGCGCCAGGTGCGTTCGGCCTTCGGGGTGTGGGTGGCATCCACCAGGGGCCTGGCCACGGCCCCCTCGCTGCCGGCGGCGCCGGCGAAGGTGTCCCAGCGGGTGGCATTGCTCACCACCCTGCGGGCGCGGATGGTTTCACCGCTGGCCAGCGTCACGCCCACCGCCTGGCCGTTCTCGATCAGCACCTCGGTGACGCGCGCCTTGTAGCGGATCGTGCCGCCGTGGGCCTCCAGGCCCGCCACCAGCTTCTCGGCGATCACGCCGACCCCGCCGCGGGGATAGTTGATGCCGCCGGCGTGGCGATCGGAGAACACCATGCCGGCGTTGATCATCGGCGTGCGATCCGCCGGCATCACGCTCCAGCAGAAGCACTCCATGTCGATGAACTTCAGCAGTTGTTCATCCTTGATGTGGGCGCGCGCCACGTCGCCCACGTTGAACGGCAGCCAGCGGGCCAGCCCGAGGCAGGCCAGCGGTGCCCTGAAGAACACCTTGGCCAGGTAGGCCGGATCCTCCAGCGACAGCAGCGGCATCGCATCGAGGCAGTTGAACACCTGCCAGCAGGTGTCGTAGAAGGTGCGGATGCCCCTGGCCTCATGGGGGAAGCGGGCGGTGAGGTCGGCGATGAAGCGCTCGTAGTCGCGATCGACGGCCACGTTGAGGCCGCCGGGCAGGTGGTACTCCAGCTGGGCCGGATCGGGGATGGTGTCGCAGTGCTGGCCCACATCGCCCAGGGCGCGGGTGAGCAGGTTGGTGTGGCCCTTCTCGCCGAAGCCGAAGATCATCGAGGCGCCCACATCGAAGGTGTAGCCCTCGCGCCGGAAGCTGCCGCCCGAGCCCCCGGGAATCAGGTAGCGCTCGAGAACCAGGGTCTTCGCGCCCTTGGCCGCCAGCTGGGAGGCGGTCACCAGCCCGCCGATGCCGGAGCCGATCACGATCACGTCCCAGGTGGGGGCGGGGCTGGTGGTCACCGATCGGCTCGTGCGGGTGCCGCGACCCTAGGAGCCGGCCGCAGAGCAGTAGGGCTCCAGATCGGCCAGGGCCCGGTCGCGGTAGGCGCCGTAGCGCTCACGCTTGCCCTTGATCCGCTCCGGCAGCTCCGGCATCAGGCCGAAATTGGGCGGCATCGGCTGGAAGCGTTCGCTCGGGGCGGTGGCGATGAAGTGGGTGAGCGCACCGATCATCGAGGTGGGTGGCAGCGTGAGGGGCGTCTGCCCCAGGGCCAGCCTTGCGGCGTTGGTGCCGGCCAGCCAGCCGCCGGCCACTGCCGCCGCGTAGCCCTCGGTGCCGGTGATCTGGCCCGCCGCCAGCAGCGTGGGGCGCTGGCGGAACTGCAGGCTCGGATCGAGCAGCTGCGGCGCCTCCAGGAAGGTGTTGCGGTGCATCACGCCGAAGCGCACGAACTCGGCGTTCTCGAGGCCTGGGATCAGCCGCAACACCCGCTTCTGCTCGCCCCATTTGAGATTGGTCTGGAAGCCCACCAGGTTCCAGAGGCGGCCGTCCTTGTCCTCCTGGCGCAGCTGCACCACGGCATAGGCGCGGTTGGCGCGGCGCACGTCGCGGTCGTTCACATCGCCCCAGCGCGGATCCCAGAGGCCGATCGGCTTGAGGGGCCCGTAGCGCATCGTGTCCTCGCCGCGGCGGGCGAGCTCCTCGATCGGCAGGCAGCCCTCGAAGAAGGTGGCGTTCTCCTTCTCGAAATCCTTGAGCTCGGCCTGCTCGGCCGCCAGCAGCGCCTCGCGGAAGGCGAGGAACTGCTCTTTGTTCATCGGGCAGTTGATGTAGTCGGCGTCGCCCTTGTCGTAGCGGGAGGCGCGGAAGGCCACCGAGAGATCGATGCTCTCGCCCTCCACGATCGGGCTGGCGGCATCGAAGAAGTGGCAGTCGGCCCGGCCGGTGAAGGCGCGCAACTGATCGGCCAGGGGCTCACTGGTGAGCGGACCGGTGGCCAGCACGGTGATCTGATCATCACCGGGCAGCTCGGTCTGTTCACGGCGCTCCACCGTCACCAGCGGGTGCTGCTCCAGGGCGGCGGTGAGGGCGGCGCTGTAGCGACCGCGGTCCACCGCCAGGGCGCCACCGGCGGGTACGGCGTGCTGATCGGCGGTCTGGATCACCAGCGAGCCGAGGCGGCGCAGCTCCTCCTGCAGCAGGCCGGCGGCCCGGTCGCTGCTGAGGGCACCGAAGCTGTTGCTGCACACCAGCTCGGCGAATTCGCTGCTGTGGTGGGCCGGGGAGCGGCGCACCGGCCGCATCTCCACCAGCCGCACCGGCACCCCGGCCCGGGCGATCTGCCAGGCCGCCTCGGTGCCCGCCAGGCCGGCGCCGATCACCAGGACCGGTTCGCTCGGGGCGACTGCATTGGGCTCTGACACGCGAAATCGGCTCTGCCTGAAGACCTCAGGCTAGGAGCCGATCTGCTGCGTCCCGGCGGGACACGGTGATGGGGAGCTGGGCTGAATCAGCCG